>WFTO01000185.1 GCA_015485435.1 Anaerolineae bacterium
CAGCCCCCCCAGAGAACACGCCAACAGCTAAAAACGCCTTTTCGTTAGACCCGACAGCTATCTCTCTGGACGTGCAAGGGCTGGCATCAGGATGGCAAGCGGTGTTGGTGCCCGCAACCCCGTTCGACAACCTTCATGCCCCTGGTCCTTCTGGCCTGCCCATGCACATTCAGATAGTATTCAACCAGGTCACCAGGCCCGCTGACCGTGAGCCCGGTGCCCCCGTCATCTATCTGATTCCCATTGATGCATACAGACAGCTTTGGGAAGAACACGAAAGCAGAACCGTGTCCGATCTAATCAATCGTATCGCAGCGATTAGCGCCGAGCTTCCCGACCCCAAGCCAGTTCGAGGCTTGCCCGTTCTTCCTCTCGAGGAGACGTTTGGCGTGAATGACTTCGCCACACAACTTCGTCATCCCGTCCCCACCGAAAAGAGCGCCAGCAAAACCGGCTTTCGATTTGTGGGACGATTCGCCATGGAAGCCGCGCCCATGACCAACCACGGATTGCGCTATATCTATCAGGGAGTTACCAATGATGGGCGATTCCTGGTGGCCTTCTTCTACCCTGTAAAAAACAAGGATTTGCCTGATGACCTGGAAGCAGTAAGCCAGGAGGATCAAAACGCCTTTTCGGCAGATGGCATGGGATATTTGGCTACAAAAGCCCGAGAATTGGACAAGCAGCCCGCGGATGCATGGTCGCCACCCCTGGAGTCACTGGATGCATTGATTGGATCCTTGCAAATTGCAGGAATGCCGCCGACCGCTCTGCTTCAGGGCAGCTGGATGTGGGTTGAAAGGACGCAATCGGGGGATGAAAACCACACGCCAGTCCCCTCCCTTCAACAATATCAACTTACATTTCGCCAGGGCGCCATCGCCGTGCAAGCGGATTGCGAAGCGCTCCAGGGAGCATATCAGGCCACTGGCGGGGCAGCTGGAGAGTTAACCGTCCAGATCGACGCCACCTCTCAAACCTCTTGCAATGCCGACTCTCTGGCAGACGATTTCATTCAAGCCTTGGGCCGCGTGAATCGTTTCGAGGTGCTGCCCGGTGGGCATCTCTTGCAGTTGCATCTGAGGGATGGCGGTCTGATGACGTTCTCCAACGCGCCATGAGGATTGAAGAACGCCTTAGAGCCTGTTATGAACTTTCCGCGCATTTCATGGCCGTTTTCACGTCAAGAACCATGGAACAGCACGCAGATAACGCTGATGCAACGGATTTACGCGGATTCTCTCTGAAAAAATTGCTTTTTATCTCAAAAATCCGCGTGAATCCGCTTCATCTGTGTCATCTGCGTGCCATGAAAAGCTACAAGTCGTGAGATTTGGCGCAAAAGCAGTTCAAAGTGCATCACAGCCTCCTAGCAGCCTCTGGCCATGGCCTTGAAATAGCATGAATCGCACACTGATGACGCCGTGTGAAACGGAGTCACGCAGAGAAGAAAGGAATAAAGGTTGACCGAGTACACCACCGCGTTACGCCCTGTCTCATGCGTCAAACGTCAAGGCATCGCGCATCGCCTTTCTCGAGGCGATGACTGCGGCAGGGCCTGAGACACGTCGAGAATCCATCGAGATTCAACCCACTTTGGCAGCCCCGGAGGCGCCTGGGCCTTGCTCCTTATCCCACTGCAGCCAATAGCCCTTCATGCGCCGCACAAAATCAGATGATTTTTCAACGTAGATGCGGGCTCCGACGCGGAAACTCTTTGCTTCGAGCTCCTGCCGATATGCTGCAATCAATGCCAACAATTTGTCTTCTTCTGGCCAGGGCAAACCGAGCTCAGGGTATTGTTCCAGTGTATGGTGCAATTCCGCAAGGTCGTGGTCCAGACCCAACAATTCGGAAAGCAACACCAATTCCTGGGTCACACAGGACAACACCTCGGGCCAGATGGGAGATAACACCCGATTGTGGAACCGCAGATATTTTACTCGTTTACGCCATTCGTGAAAATGAGCGACGCTGGGATGTTGGATGCAAGCGTGGAAACCCTTTCGGCCGCGCGCATACACCCGTTGCAAGCCCGTGCTAGGGAAATGATGGCCAGACAATGGCAATGTCAACATGTGCGCCTTGCCACGCGCCAGATCGCGGGCCACTTCATCGAACAGAGCTTGTCCATGCACCACCCGCTCCCTCATCGATGCATGATGGGTGCGAAGACGCTCCAAAACATCAGTCATTTCCTCAGCTGAGAGTTCGTCGGGAAACCGTTGCAATAATTTTTCCAGGGTTTCAGACAGCACCGCGCTGGTGCGAACATCACTTAATTTGCGACCAGCATCCCGAAACAACGCGTTCAGCCGCTGGTAATCCTCATGATCGATCTCATCCCGAACCAGGCGCAACATGCCTCTGATTCGCTTGAAGGCTTTGCGGGCCTCATGCACGGCTGCATCTTCATGCAGGCCAGGGGTCGTCAATTGAAAAAGTGCATAATCTACCTGCTCCAACAAGATGCGTTTGATCTCTGGCAACAGTTTGTGCCCAGGACGGATGGCAAAAGTCGTTTTCGGGGGAGATAAGTCGGTCATCGATTTTCGTAAGTGTGCGGAATCAAGCCAGTAAAGGGTTCAGTCGACGCGAGAGGGAAAAGATGATGACAACGCGCCACTTTGAACATCCAGATATTGTGCGTGCCTTTGCCAATCTGTGAAGAAGACGTCGGCCAGAAAATTATAGCCTTGATGGGTTTCTAACGCCAATCCCATCTCGCGATTCAATTTATTGCTGGCCTCGCTCCCATTCATCGACGCTAACACTATCCATCGTTGCTCACCGATGGCGATCAGGTGCAACTTGGCATGCAAACCAGCGCCACTGGGATTTCCCAAGCGGGCGATCAAGTCTAGGTTTTCCGCGGCAGCGATACTATTGATGGCGTTCACGGTTGTGCGGTTGCTTCGAGCATTGTATGGGTTATCGAAAAAATCATCCAGGAGAATTCGCACGGTGGCGCCTCGTCTGGCCGCGTTGATCAGCGCCTCCAGGCGAACATTTGGATCTTCCTGGGCGTTGCTGTCGGTTGAGCCCCAATAGGGGTGTTCATAGAGCTGTTGGGTGAGGATGACATCGCCCGGCCCGGCCTGATTGATGAGGGCTACCAGGGGTTTGAGGCTGGTTTCAGGCGCGTTAAAGAGCGTGGCGGCCTTGGCGTCGTTTAGTTCGAAGGCTCGCGGATATCGCACTGCATATCCCTGCAGGTCTTCAGACACTGGCGGCGTGTACCCAGGGTCTTGGGGCATGCCGTATTGAGGATGGTCTGCTTGCCAGGCGAAGATGTCTGTATGCGTTGGGTCATCATCCAACTGGAAAATGGTCAGCGCCCTTTCCACCAAGGTTGGGTCCTGAATAATCACCGCATAACCGCGACGCCCCAGAGTGTCCCCATCCTCAGCATCCGCGGGCATGCTGGAAAGCTTGAAGTTTTCAGTGCTTACCAGTAGCGTTCGCCCATCGACAACAGCAAACTTGCTATGTTGATAAGGATAACGATCATGGGCGTTCCCTACATCGTTAACCATAAAATTCACGTTGACGCCAGCCTCTGCCAACTGCTGCGCTGCCCACCGTGAATCATCTGTCAGTCCCCCTGCCGGACTGCCCTCCAACAACAACCGCACATCCACGCCCGCTCGCGCCCGATCCTTCAGAATGTCTACCAGGGTGGGGTGAGTGAACTCATAAGTTTCGATGTAGAGACTGGTCTGCGCCGAAGCAAAGAGCTCGCTAATCCCCTGAAGGATGTTGTCTGGGGCGACAAGCAAACGCGCGTTTTTCTGCGATTCCCACTGCACTCGCACTGGCTTGCTTAGTTGATAAAGATCCCAACCAGGATAGGCGCTTCGTCGTCCGATCACGGGATCGCGATTGCCCTGGGCCCAATCGGCTTTTGCGTCGGTGTCTGCCAACGGCAACCAGGTGTCCACATCAAAGAGCCGATAATAGACCTGTCCTTCCCGGCCGAAGGCGTTGCTCGGCGCATAGGGCTGCAACGCGTCTCCCGACCAGCCAGCGATCTGCGTATCCCCATCCCCATACACGACGGCGTCGACCAGTTCGCCGTCAGGAGCCAACAGTTGCAATTCATCGCCATCATTATTCAGGTTTGGTGCGGCGCCGGTCGCGTCGGGAATGGCGGGATTGGTGTCCTCCTGGTATTCACACTGAGGATACATGCCCCACACGTCAAAAAACGCGTCCGCCTGTTTGGCACACCAAATCATCTGTCGCGGCGTTAGCACCAGGTCTGGCAAGATAATCGTCCCTTCACCATCGGTGACTTGCCATCCACCCAGAAAAAGCGATGAGGATCCCACATTTTGAATGGCGAACGCTTCATCGATATCGCGAGGCGCAAAGCCGTCAGGAATAAACGCGATGAGCCTCGCCTCTGGTTGACTTAACCCTTCGCTTGCATTCATGGAAATGGGTAAAAACAGCTGGCGTGGGGGATCGCCAGACTGCGCCTTGACCGACGCCGACAGCACCAACCCGGAAGTTACAATGAAAACGACGACAATCCACAACAATAAGAGGGTTCGTTTGCGTAACGTGTTCATGGCTTCTCTGTGAGCGTAATTTATAGTAAGCGACAGTTGGGTTTTTCCCACCTACGGTTGAGCAATTTATCCTAAACTCTGCACCCTGATTTGCTGGCCTATCATCCCACTGCTACCAGCAATGGGGCCGGTCCCAGCAGTTACGTGGCAACCTTGTGGATGGCGTGACGTTGATTCAGTGTAACCAAGTTCTTGCGCATTGTCAATGAAAATTGCGAGTGTGAGACTGTAACAGCTTAGTCGGCAGGAGCATCTTTGACGCCTTACCCCTGCCGACACGAAGTCGCTGGCTGAGGGCCTGCGGCCGCTCGTCAGCCTACGACGACGCTTATGAGCCCCATTCGAGGGGGACATGCCGCCCCCACAGAAAACCGAGCGGCGGAACGCCCTCAGACCTGAATTTATTCGGCGTTCGGAAAACGGAATGACCGACGAAACTGTTACAGCGTCTTCGAGTGTTGACAATGGCCATTTGTGTTGATGTGCGCTACGGATCACCCCAAATGCATGCACCAATGCCTGCGCTTTACACGTTTCAGGAGGTCACATTTGCAAAGATGGACTGCAATCGCGGCAATTGCTCTCGCATTTCTGCTTCAGTAAAAGTCGCTTCCCAAAACGGTCCTAATCCTCCACATTCCAGCGAAGTCACCCAGGGGATGTTCCATGCACCTGACTGCAGCTGATCCGCCGCCCAGCGCATGATCGCCCAATCATCGTCGCTCAATGGCAAATGGTCAGTCATGCCTTGGGGCAACCATGCGCCATTCGGCCCGATGTAGCTTTCGATCACCGCTCTGCTGAGTCCGCTGGCCTCTGCCCGAGCAAGCCAGTACTCATTGACAACTTGCATGCCCGTGATATGGATCTCCCGAATCGCGTGCAGGGGCAATTTGGCGATGTAATCGCGGTAATCATGCCCCAGCCGCATGGCAGCAATCCGAGCATGCGAAAGATCGAAGAGAAAGCCGCATCCTGTTGTTTCCACCACTATCCGGGCTGTTTCAGCTTCATAGGCGGGGTACAGTGGATCGGGCCCGAGATTGAATCCATTTTCCACGATCACCTTATCCTTGCCAAACCGGGCCACTACCGCTTCAACATCTTTGATCAAGCGCTCCACAGTTTGCTCACGATCAAAAAGACTGTCTTTAGTGAGATCAAGCCCAAAACGGGCGCGGGGCGCGTGCAGGTGGAGATTCAGGTAAGGAGTGGCGCTATCAGCCAAGAGTTTTTCAAATTTGCGCCAGTCTGCCGGCTTCTTGGTTTCTCCATCAATGGCATCGCCGATGCCTGCGCCTACCCCCAAAGGAAAATGGATGTAAATGGGATACTGGTCCTTCACCTGAGCGATGAGTTCAGGCCAAGCCGGGCACTTGAATATGTCAGGAGAAATGACCCCTTCTTCGTACAGTTTAACTGCTGCTTTCGAGTAATTGATGCCAAATTTCATCATTGTATGTTCCGATGGTACGAACAAAGTCGGTTGATTCGATGGCGTTGAACCATCATTTGTCAGATTCCGTTTCCGGCAAGTATCTGTCAATAATGAAACAATGGATGCCTCATTCGGTGCGTCGCAACGTTTTTCGATAAACGCCGAAGCGCAAAAACTTATCCGAAACAGGCAGGCGTAACAACTCGGGCGTGAGAACATACCCGGCATTGCGCCAAAAACGCACATAGTTGGCTGCCTTCAATGGCGCGGCTGTACGAACTTCCTGGATATCGGTGGCAATCCGCAACCATTCTTCGAAAATCTTTAACGCCCACAGGCCAATATCTTCCCGCTCACCCGGAAGCTCATCCCGGAGAATGAGCGCCCCAATCCACAACACGCCATCTTTCGGGTGATGGAATCGACAATCCAAGGAGCCAATCAGCGCTTCCTGTTCCCACCAGATTCCCAATATCGCCCGATCTTCACTTTCTAACAGCTGGTGATAATCATTGGCAGCTTGAATGGGTAGTACGGGTTCGCCAGTAAAGGTCATAAAGTAATCCAAACTGGCTTCATACATGGCCTGCAAATCAGCAAGTTCATCCGTAGTTATGGGTTTTAACAGAATTGGCGGGGCATTCATACATACTTTTTCGCGATGTATGGTGGCGCTGGAGAATCAGGCGGAGAGGATTAGCGACGTTGGGCGTAATCAAAGGTCTGTCGCAATTTGATGATGGTGTCTGGTGGATAATAGCCTTTTGGAAGTGATGCATTGGCGTAGACCAATGTTCTCGGGCCTATGAGCACGCCTGGATTCAACACACTGTTGCATCCAGTCTGAACGCCATCGCCCAAAATCGCTCCCAGTTTGGCCAGTCCGGTGTCGTACCAGGCATCATCGATTTGCAATTTGATGCTTGGGCGCTGGCCCGTAATCGGGTCTTTTTTGCTAACGACGGTAAGGTTTGATAGTTTGGTTCCTGCACCGAGATTGACCTCTCTCCCCAAAATGCTGTCACCGACATAGTTGAAATGGGGAGCATGAGCGCCAGGCAATAAGATGCTGTTCTTTACTTCTGTAGCATGGCCCACCACGCAGCCAGCACCTATCAGCGCGTAGCTGCGCACATAGGCGCCATGTCGAACCTGCGCATGCGGCCCAATCCACGCAGGCCCTGAGATAAACGCGCCAGGCTCCACAACTGCACCTGGGCCCAGATAAATGTCGGCATCGGGCGCCAGGAAAGCGCCGGGCATCACAGTCCCCAGAATCTGATGCCCCCGTCCCCCGACCAGGGCGTCAAGATACGCTTTCAAGCGTGGCAATGCATCCCATGCAAAGGTTAGATCATCAAAAAGATCGCGAAAAGGCAACGCTGTTAGATCGAAAAAGTGTTGGGGGGAAAGTTCTTTACTCATATTCCATAACCATCAACAGCAACAAGGAAGATACATTATTGTGATTTCTGGGTATCAGTACCTGCTTACGTCTGCATTCATCCCATCGTAATAAAAGTGACGCTTACAGAGGCCTGTTTCAAGAGAAAATGCGTCATTTACCAGGCAATCAAAGCAGTTACGTGACCTGACACAAATGCTGAAATTTGCTCATTGTACCGCCGTGACTCACTGACTGGAAGTCAGGGCTAGAGGCCTTCGCCGATGTTTTCGAGGCTGGAGGAGATGTGATTTTTGTGAACGCACAGATTAACAGGATGTCTTTCTGCCATGGGGCCATGCGTCCGACATGGTCGACGACCGGAATCCAGATCAACACAACAGGATGAGGGCCGCGTCAAGGCGATTAATCATACCCTGGCCATCGTTCTCATCCAAATTTTTGCTTTGTTGAGACCCCATCTTGCCCCTTTTTCAGCCAGTCATTTCCGCCTCAACCACCAAAATCCTGACTCCAAAGCATCGCTCTGTCAAAATGACCTTGTCTCTGCCTGAGATAACGGAGGATGTGGTCTGGGATTTGATTGCGCCAATGGCCATCCTACAGTCACAAAAACAGAGACGGCACAGCCTCTCCTGAGCGCAGGCGAAGGCGTCGTCCCTGGCCCCTAGGCCTGAAGAAACCGGCTTGGTTCGGACGAGAGAAAAGCATCCGTTGATCTTGTGACCGCTATAATGGATACAGCGTGACGGACAAGCATGCAATTGAAAGTCATCGTTGGATCGTGTATGATGAAAATCAACCCATCGTCATCAGTTTCCAGGCGGCATCATGCCACATCACATTTTCGGGCTATCTTTCGCTCATAGACAGGTGCAAACATGCCACAGTTTGGTGTTCATTCTGAAATCGGCAAACTTCGCAAAGTATTGGTCCATCGTCCCGATCTGAGCTTGCAGCGACTCACACCCGCCAACCATGACGAACTGCTTTTTGATGATGTCATTTGGGTGCAGCACGCACAGCGAGAGCATGACGCCTTTGTAGACCGCATGCGCGATTGGGGTGTGCAAGTATTCTATCTTTCCGATCTTCTGGTGGAAACCCTCGCCGCCAGCGCTGTCGCTCGTCAACTCATCACCAGTCTGGTCATTACCGAAAATACCGTGGGCACAGCATTGGTGCAACCCCTGCGTCAGATGCTTAATCAACTCAGCCCCGAGATACTTGCCCGTCACTTGATTGGCGGGATGACCAAAGGGGAAGCCAAACAACTGGCAGGCAAAGACCTTTTTGGTCATAATTCCTTGCTTGGCATCACGGCTGATGATAACGCGTTTATTTTACCCCCGCTGCCAAACTCTTTATTCACCCGCGATTCCTCTTCCTGGATCTATCATGGGGTCAGTATCAATTCCATGTACCATCAGGCCAGACATCTGGAATCGTACAATGTTGGCATTATCTATCACTTTCATCCTATGTTTCAAGAGGCTGAATTTTCTTTTTGGATGCCACTCATGGAAGAAGGAGGGGAGCGTTGCCGTTTTGATACTGAAACCTTCGGGCGGGCTAGCATAGAGGGGGGCGACATCATGCCGATCGGGAATAAAACGCTGTTGATTGGGCTCAGTCAGCGAACCACCGGGCAGATGATTGAACAATTGGCGGCAAGGCTGTTTGCCAGCGGCGAAGTGGAACGCGTTATAGTCGCTCAAATGACGCGTGACCGGGCGCATATGCACCTCGACACCGTATTCACCATGCTCGACTACGATGCGGTGACCATTTATCCCAGGGTCATCGAGCAAATCCGTACATACAGTATCCGTCCGGGCGACCATGAAAACCAATTTCATATCACCCTTGAAAAACACTTCTTAGAGGCCATTCGCGACGCCATGCGCGTGCGCAAGCTTCGCGTCATTCCCACCGGAGGCGATGAATATCAACAAGCCCGTGAGCAATGGGACGACGGGAATAACACCGTTGCCATCGAGCCGGGCGTTGTCATCGCCTATCGCAAAAACACCTTTACGAATCAGGCCATGAGGCGCGCGGGCATTCGCGTTCTTGAGATCGATGGTTTCGAATTAGGGCGCGGACGCGGTGGCGGGCACTGCATGACCTGTCCCTTATTACGAGATGGACTTTAATCTGAGCAGCCATCGGTCGAGGGTGATTACCCTTAGCCAAAGGCATCGAAACTGTCCGCCAAAAACGGTAATTTCCTCTCGAAAGCATGGCTACTGCGTAACTTTCCGGTGAAAAGCACGTCTGAAAAAGAAATGGTTGGTGCGAACAACGATCCCCAGGGAGCGCGAACAAATCAACAGCGCAGCCACCCAGAAATTTCACTATTACCATGTTCGCGCAGAAAAATGAAGTGTTCGCGGCGATTAGATTTTGTTTTCGCGAACTCACTTTTATGCGCGAATTTCAAAAATTATGTTTATATTTCACAAATTTTGCTTGACAGACGAATTGTTCTCTGTTAGAATGCTTATAATGGTGCAAACTATGTGAATCCCCCCTCCCCCACTCCATTTTTTCGCTCTTTGCAGGAGGAGCATCGTGGAACTGAACAGGCGCACGCTCTTCATGGCGCTGACTCTGGCTTTTGTGATTATGCTGGTGACGGGCATCGCCAGTACGTTAGCTGGGTCATCAAATGGTGACTTAATAAAGAACGGTGACTTCGAGCTTGGATTTCGGATGGTGGATGGATGCGGCATGGTCGCCAAGGATTGGGGCTGCTTTCAAACAGGCGGCGCGGGCGGCTATGGCTTTTATGATGATGCGTGGGAGCGCGTGGTGGCTACCGGAGCGCACGCGCAACTTATCGAAATCAACACCAAAGAGATCGGCGGCGATCAAAACCGCACAGCTGGCATTTATCAAACCGTGGATGTCGTCCCTGGGCAAACGTATACGCTCGCCTTCAATGGCATGATACGGGCAAACGATGTCAATGCGGGAGGCGATCCATGGCGTTATGTGATGTTGGTTGGATTCACACACGATGGTAGCACGCAATGGTCCGATGCTCAGGTGCAAGAGGTTGATGTGGGACCCATTCAGGATCGGGTGAATCCGACGAGATATTATCGCGTACAATTGAATGTCACCGCCCAGGGCAGCAAACTCACCGTATTCATTGCGGGAAGGATGAAATGGGGTGACTGGTATAAAGAAGTCAATTTCGATATAGATAGCGTGTCATTAGAAGGCCCGCGTCCTGGATCCACCCCTCCTCCTCCCACTTTCACGCCTGTCCCTACCGCCACACCTATCGCCTCGGGCATGTTAATCTGTGATGGCCCGAATCTAATTCAAAATGGCGGATTTGAAAAGGGCTTTGATGCAGACGGCACCGCGAAGAAATGGGGTAAATTCAACAACGGCGGTTTAGTCAGTTATGGATATTATCAAGAAAAATGGGGGCCAGTCGTGGCCGAAGGCGCACATGCCCAACTCCTGGAGATCAATTCAAGGGGGTTCATGCCCACCGATCCTGATCGTTGGATTGGCATTCATCAGCGAATCAGTGGGCTTACGGCGGGTGCGACGTATCAATTACGTCTCAAGACAATGATTCGGGAACGAGGGGATCACAGCAATGAAGATGCATGGCGTTATGAGGTGTATTGGGGATTGAACAGTGATGCGGGGAAGATTGGTGCTGTGTCGGAGCTTGAGATGTTGTCGGGCATTCCAGTGAGTGGCATTTATTTGCGGACCGCGCCTGGCCCCTATACCGGATTTTCTACGACTTTCCAAGCGCCTACCAGCGAAATCAGGATTTATTTGCTGGGACTTAAAAAATGGGCGACCTCAGAACGCGAAGTCAATTTCGATTTCGATGCTGTGGAGTTGCGTCAATGTCGAACCGTAGCAAGCAACGCCACGGTGGATCCCCCTGCAGGCAATGCGTCTTCAACCTCTTCGAGTAACGATGCCAGCCAGGCCAATAACGATCATGCTGGGAACGCTTCAAATCAGGGACTCGTTCAGAGCCCCATGGAAGTTTGCACATACATCGTTCAACCAGGCGATTACATTTCACGCATTGCTGAGGAATTCAATACCACCGTCGATTGGCTGGTGCAAAACAACCAGATTCCCAACAGCAA
>WFTO01000186.1 GCA_015485435.1 Anaerolineae bacterium
CGATGATCTGTGCGCCGATGCTGAGAGGGATGCCCACATTCTTGAAGTACGCGGCCTCGCCGCCCCATTCCTCCTGCGGGGGATGGTGATTGCGGTAGGTGGCCACGACCTTGCGCCCGTTCTTCACGCCTGTGACCTGGACAACCAGGCCATAGGCCCAAACGGGATTCTCGCGACTGGCGGGATTCTCCCACAGCAGCTTGGCCATAGCCTCGATGGTGGGCATGGTGTCGCCGCCGATGGTCACCGGGCGGCTGGAGAGCAGGCCGCCTTTCATCAGCGCGCCCATCAGCTCCATGACGTGGGGCGGGAAGCATCCCCGCACCGCGGCTCGCCGCAGGGTGGGGTAGGATTCGGGCAGGGTGTTGGCCTCGTCATGGGGCACATAATACACCATTTGCTCGCCGATGTGCTCATGGAAGCGCACCTTGATGCCGCCCGACATGGGGGGCGTGGGATGCCATTCGCCATCCTCGAAATACACCTCGTCCCGGTCACCCTCCTCGGGATTGAACTCCCACAAGGTGGTGCGGAGCAGGCCGGGCGCGGGGGCCAGGCTGCGGAAGGCAGCGAAGAACACCTCGACCTCGTGCAGCTCATCCATCACCTCGGACGCCCGCCGCACCATCATGTTGGTCTGGCCGGGCGTGGCGCCCACGCCGGGGATGAAGACCATGTCTTTCGCCAGGGCCTTCTCGTGCAACGCGAACTGCGGGTCCTCGCTGGAAAGGTCGAGGCCGTTCACGCCCACCTCGACGCAGGCGGTGTTCACGGCCAGGTCATATTTGAACGGCAGGCCATTGACCACCACGTCGAAGCCGGGGAAGAGTTCGAGCATGCCCTCGTAATCGTTGGCGTCGAAGAAGATGGGCTTGAGGCGGGGGTCGCCGATGCTTTCCACCAGGCGGGTAACTGCATCCAGGTTGTAGTCGGCCACGACGATTTCGTCGAAATCACTGGTTGCAGCCAGGTCTTTGGTGGTTTCCTTGCAGACGGCGCCCGCGCCGCCCAGGACAAGTGCTCGCATGAGTCTAGGTCTCCTTTGTTTGGGTTTGATGTGCTGTGTAAGATGTCGGTGAACTTGCTGAAAACGAACAACGGGCAACGAGCAACGGATAACGAACAACGGATAACGGGCAGTGGTTAGCGGCGGCGGGATTTGCGAGCGGTATTGATGCTGGTTGAGAAGATTCGTTGAAGCTGATTACATTCATTCAATAAGTCGGCAAGTTTGGTTTCGGGCAGCAATTCGCTGGCGACAATGATGCGAAGCCATATCTCAGTTTCATTCAGTTCTTTGACGCCGACTTTCATTTTGTGGATGAAATCCGAAGGACTTTCCGCTGCGCGAGCTTCGCTGTGATGCGCTGCTGGTGCGGTGCCAGAACGTAACAATTGGCCTGCGATATGGCGTCCTGCAATCGTCGGTGGCAACGCATTACAGACTTTGATGATTCTTGAAGCAAACTGAATCAACCGATCCTGCAAATCATCACCCTTTGCCATAGCGCTCTCCTGTTGTGCGTTTTGCGTTGTCCGTTGTTTGTTGTCCGTTTTGCGTTGTTCGTTGCTCGTTAATAACGTTCCTGCACCTCGGCAAAGGCGTGGTCGAGAATATCCAACGCCTCGGCAATGTGGTCTTCGGTAGCGGTGAGGGGCGGGGCGATGCGAATGACGTTGCCGTACATGCCCCCCTTGCCGATGAGCAGCCCGCGGGCCTTGGTGGCCTCGAAAAGCTCGTTGACGGCCTTGGGCGAAGGCTCCTTGCTCTCCCGATCCGCCACCACTTCCACGCCCTGCATCAGGCCCTTGCCCCGCACGTCGCCGATGAGGGGGTATTTCTCCTTCAGCTTCTCCAGGCCCGAGCGCAGCAACGCGCCCACCTGCGCCACATGCTCGGGCGAGGCTTCCTCCTCCATGACCTCGATGGTGGCCAATGCAGCCGCGGTGGAGACGGGATTGCCGCCAAAGGTGCTGATGGTCAGGCCCGTGAGCTTGCTCGCGATCTCGGGCGTGGTCATGGTATTGGAAAGGGGGAAGCCATTGGCGATGCCCTTGGCCATGGTCATGATGTCGGGCTCCACGCCCCAATGCTCGATGCCGAACCAGTGCTCGCCCGTGCGCCCGAAGCCGGTCTGCACCTCATCATCGATGAACAGCCCGCCGTAGTGATGGGTGATATCTACCACGATCTTAAAGTATTCGGGCGGCGGGGTGATGAACCCGCCCACGCCCTGGATGGGCTCCGCGATGAACGCGGCGATGCGGCCCGAGGTCGTGGTCTTGATCACCTCCTCCACATCCTCGGCGCAGGCCACGCCACAGGAAGGATAGGTCATCTTCAGGGGGCAGCGATAGCAGTAGGGATTGAGCGCGTGTTTGACGCCCGGAATCTGCGTGCCGCCGATGCGCCAGGCCGCGATGCCCGTCAGAGTCATGGCCAGGGTGGAGCGGCCGCTATACGCATGGCGCAAGGCGATGACCTCCTGATAGCCGGTTGCGGCCTTGGCCAGCATCACCGCGGTCTCATCCGCCTCGGTGCCCGAGCCGGTGAAAAAGGAAGTGGAGAGATCGCCGGGCGCGATCTCGGCCAGCTTCTCCGCCAGGGCCACCACATTTTCGTGGGGATAGAGGGTGGAGGTGTGGATGATCTTGTCGATCTGGGCCTTGGCCCGCTCTGTGACCTTGGGGTGCTTATGCCCCACGCTGGTGGTGAGGATGCCGCCGAAGAAGTCGAGATAGCGGTTGCCCTCCACGTCCCACACATAGAGCCCCTCGCCACGATCCAGGGCCAGGGGTTCGGTGTAGTAGAGCAAATAGCTGGGCCAGAGGTATTGCTTTTGCTTTTTGAGGATGGTTTGTGTATCCATGGGAACTCCAGGGTGATTGCGGTGGGGCAAAAGGTAGGGTAAACTTAGCTTGGAGGTTGATTGACAATGTCGGAACGAACAGTAACTTTCGAAATCACTGTGCCGGAAGATGTGTATACGATACTCAGAGCCTATGGCATGAGACGCGAGGCCCTGGCTGAACGATCGCGTCGTCTGCTGGCATTGCAGTTTTATCGAGATCGAATGCTTTCATTAGAACAGGCCGCACGCCTTGCTGGGATGGGGTATTGGGAGTTCATCGAATTTCTTTCAGAGCATGATACGCCTGTCTTGGACTATGAGGAAGAGGCATTGGAAGCTGAACTCGCTGCCATGGGGGCGTTACAAGCTGAATTGATGAAATGAGCAAGGAAACATCGTAACTGCTTTGAAAATAGATTTGGAGAACGCAGACGGCGCTGATTGGAACGCAGATAAAGGCAGATGAAAGAAAAAATCAGAGAAATGATCTGCGCTGCTCGGTGTTGCGAAGTATCTGCGTCATCTGCGTTCCCATTTTCATCGGTATCGGCGGGTAGCCGCCCGTGTTGCCTGCTTAGGTAGGCGCCTTGACGCCTTATGTTGCTCTGAGCGGCGATCTTTCAACGCCAGGGCGTCAAATGTCATAATTCAACGCCCAATCCTTTCTCTTTCGCCCGGCGATAGACTTCGGGCAGGATGGCCGCGTACTCGCCCCAGATGCCCAGGGCGATGTACACGATGATCTCCTCGTCCGATTCGCGACCCGGGATGTGGCCAGCGACGATGTCGGGCCAGGCGCCGTAGATGTCCTTTTCGCCGAAGCCTTCCTGGGCGAGCATCTTCAGCTCGGGCGTGCGGGGCGCGACATACTTCCAGCGGTCCACCACCACTTTATCCGCGTTCCGTATTACGTCCAAATCCACCTCCTGGTACGAGCCCATCTTGGCGATGAAAGCCCCCGGTTTGAGCCAGTCATACGCCACCAGGGGTTGGTCGCCCGTGGTCACCAGGATGATGACATCGGCCTGGCGGATGACCTGCTCCCGGGCCTCCAGGGGAACAGCCTCCACCGGAAAAGGCAGTTCCGGCCCGACCTCCTCGACCAAACGCTGAGCTGCCTCCAGATACAGGTCCAGCACCCAGGCCCGGTCGAAATCGAAACGCTGAACGAGGGCCCGCAGATGCATGCGGCCCTGCATGCCCGCGCCAAAGATGGCCACGGTGGACGCATCCTTGCGGGCCAGCCAGCGGGCGGTAATCGTGGTGGACGCGCCCGTCTTCAGGCCCGTCACCCAGCCCGCCTCCATCAGGCAGACAGGATAGCCGGTGCGGGCATCGTAGAGCAACACCTGCGACGCGGTGGTGGAAAGCCCGAATTTCTGCGGATTCTCCGGGAAATAGCTGAAGATTTTGACGTACGCGTACTCCTCGCCCGCCATATAGCCGGAAAAAGGCTTGAGGAAGCCCGCGTCGCCTACGTTCATGTAGAATTTGTCGCCCGCGACCTGACCCCGGGCGTCAGCCAGAATGCCTCTTTCCGCCAGGTCCACGGCCTCGGCGACAGTCAAAGTTTGTTGTACGTCGTTTTCGGTTAGATAGAGCATGGTTGGGATTGAGAATGGAGATTGGGGGTAACTACTAACCTACCCGATTTCAAGCCACGAAGGACACGAAGGACACGACGGCACGAAGGAAAAAAATAAAAGAAATGCTTCGTGTCTTCGAGTTCTTCGAGCCTTCGTGGCAAGATAGGTTGCGAAGAGTGTCTGCCGGCGTTAGTAGTTACGATTGGGGATTTAGAAAACCGTGAACTGTGAAGCGTGATTCGCTAAAACAGGATGCTGTCCTCTTCGCCTCCGCCGCGGCGACGAATCCATTCCGCGAAGAAGATGAGGCCCATCTCCACCACGACGATGATGCTGGAGACCGCGTTGATGATGGGCAGGTTCTTGGGAAAGCGCAGCGCGGACCACACCCAGATGGGGAAGGTGATCTGATGCCCGATAACGAAGTGGGTGATGACAAACGCGTCGAAGGACCAGTTGAAGGCGAGGATGCCCGCGGCGATGATGGCCGGCGCGATGATGGGGAACGTCACCAGGCGGAAGGCCTCCAGGGGGGAGCACCCCAAGTCTCGGGCCGCAGCCTCCAGGTTGGGGTCGAACTGATGCAGGCGGGAGGCAACCAACACCGCCACCAGGGGCACGTCGAAGCTGATGTGGGCCAGGATGACGGTGAACAGAGAGAGCTGGATGCCTGCCTTGGTGAAGAAAACAAGAAGTGCGATGCCCAGGATAAGCCAGGGCATGACGAAAGGGATGGAGACAAAGCCGGTGAAGAAAATCCGGCCTTTGTAGCGATAGCGGGCCATGGCGTTGGCCGCGAGCACGCCCAACACCAGGCTCACCGCGGTGACGATGAGGGCCACCCACAACGAGTTCCACAGGGATTTGAGTAGATCGGGCCGTTCGGCGATCTTCTGATACCACTTCAGCGTGAACCCGCTCCAGGGCAGACTCATGATGGTAGAATCGTTGAAGGAAAAGGTGATGAGGATGACGATGGGCATGTAGATCAGGATCGCCATCACCGCGTAGGTGTAGAACGCGAACCAGAATTTGCTCGTGCGCAGCGTTTTCATCTTACAACAGCTCCTCCACGCCCGCGACCTTGATGACCACAGCCACCAAAATCAAGGTAATGAACAGCAAGATGAATCCTACCGCGGAGCCTAATCCCCAATTGCCCGCGGAGAGGAACTGACTCTCGATGACATTCCCCAACATGTAGCCCGATGGCCCGCCCACCAGCGCTGGCACCGCGAATTCCCCCAGCATGGGAATGTAGACCAGCACCATGCTTGCGAAGAGCCCGGGCACGCTCAGGGGGAGCAGCACATGGCGGAAGATATCGTACTTGCTGGAGCCCAGGTCCCGGGCCGCTTCGATGACCGAATCGGGGATGCCGCGCAGGGAGAGAAAGATGGGGATGATCACATAGGGAAGCCATTCGTGGATGAGCACGATCATCACCGCGGTTTTGCTGTAGAGTAGGAAGCCCAGGGGCTCGTCGATGACGCCCAACTGCATCAGAAAACTGTTGATGACGCCATTGTTGCCCAGTGCGATCTTCCAGGCGAAGATGCGGATGAGGAAGTTGATCTCCACCGGGATGATGAGTAGGAAGAGGATGAGGTAGGTGTATTTGGGGCGGATGCGGGCCAGGTAGTAGGCGATGGGGTAACCGATGACCACCAGCAGGATCATGGACCCGGTGGCGATGAGGAAGGTGTTGTAGAGGGTCTTGAGGTAGATGGGCGTGGTGAAGAAGGTCTTGTAATTTTCCAGGGTGAACGCGGGCTCCAGCGTCATATAGCCCGACTTCCAGAAACTGATGACGAACATCATCCCCATGGGGGCATAAAAGAGCAGGAGGAGATAAATGAACGGGGGGAAGACGTTCAGCGTCAGGCCCAGATACCGCTGGAAGGTCAGTCGCCAGCGATGTCGGCGATGAGTGTGGGAGAGAGAAGAAGCAGTCATACTGTTGGCAGATTCGCGTTTGGCAAAGAAGATTCCAGCTTGTCGGACTCCGTCAAGCGTCATGCGTCAAACGTCAAAGAGAGCGATGCCATGACGTTTGACGTTTTACGTTTGACGCCTTATTTCACGCCCTTCCCATATTTCCTTGACACGTCCAGAATCGCCTCTTCCATGATGTCCAGCGCCCGGATGAACAGCTCCTCGGGCATGTTCAGCGCGGGCAACATCCGCAGCCACCAGATGTCCTCCTCGTCGATGAGGATGAGGCCGCGTCGGATGCAGGCGTAATGGATTTCCCGTGTGATCTTAGGATCGGGCTGTTTTGTCTCCTTGTCCTGCACGAACTCGATGGCGTTATACAGACCCTTGATGCGCACGTCGCCCACGATCTCATACTTCTCGACCCATGCGCCCATGCGTTCGATGGATATTTGCTCCAACCGCTGGACGTTTTCCAGGACGTTTTCTTGGTAGAACGCATCGATGCCCGTGGCCGCAGCTGCGCAGGCCGAGGGCTGCCAGGCGAAGGTGCCGCCCAGATAGATCTCGTCGGAGGAGGTCATGGCCTCTTCGGTGCCCAACACTGCGGCGATGGGCAAGGCGCCGCCCGTGATGGCCTTGGCCAGGGGCATGAGGTCCACCTTATCCACCGCGTCGGGCCAGTGCTCGATGGCGAACATCTTTCCTGTGCGCCCGAAACCCGTCTGGACTTCGTCGTCGATCATCATCCAGCCGTATTTTTCGCCCAGGTCATGCAGGCGCTCCATCCAGCCGTCGGGGGGGATGAAGATGCCGTTTTCGCCCTGGATGGGCTCGTAGAGAACGCCCGCGATGGTCTCGGGCGCGGTCTCGTAGCGCAGCACCACGTCTTCGATCCAATCCAGGCAGGCGAGATTGCATTCGGGGTAGGTCTGCTTGAGGGGGCAGCGATAGCAAGTGGGATAGGGCACATGGATGAAGCCGTGGATGTATTCCTTAATGCCGCGGGTGACGTCGGGCGAGGTGGGGCCAGCGCCCGCCGCACCATAGTTGCCGCCGTGGAAGGAGCCGTGGAAGGTGAGGATGAAGTAGCGCCCGGTGGTCTCTCGAGCTAGACGCAGCGCCGCCTCCACCGCCTCGGTGCCCGTGGTGTCGGGCGCGACCCGGGTGAGCTGGGGCGGAGAGATCTCAACCAGCTTCTCGGCCAGCTCGAAGAGGTGGATGTCGGTCACGTAGTCGGTGCATTCGATGCCTCCGCTTTCGCGTAACACCTCGACGGCCCGTTCGATAACCGGTTCGTAACCCGCGCCCAGGGGCGTGGAGGCCCAGCCGGTGACCATGTCGATGTATTTGTTGCCATCCACATCCTCGATGGTCCAGCCGTACTTGCGCCGCATGATCAGCGGCACATCTTTGTTGGTGTACCACGCGGCGAAGAAGAGCTTCTTTTCCTTTTC
>WFTO01000187.1 GCA_015485435.1 Anaerolineae bacterium
CTTATGGCGACTATGGAGGCCTTAAAAAAACAGGTGACGCTGGCGCCTCCCACCCCGGTGAGTGGTGAAGCCAATATTTCGCCCGATGACTATGTCGCCATGACCGAACTTGCGTGGAGCGTTGTCAAAGAAAATTACGTTCGCGGGAATTTTAATGGTGTGGATTGGGACGCCATACGAGACATCTACCTGGAAAAGGCGAAACAGATCCATGACCAGAAAGCCTTCTGGGAGCTTATGTCCGAAATGATCGCGGAGTTGAATGATCAACATAGCCGTTTTGTCCCTCCCAACCGATTTGCTGCGGAATTTGATCTGCCTACAGAGAGCAGCGGTAGACCATGGCCCGGGATGACGGTCTGGCCTGCACGCGAAGATGAGTATCTGTTCATCTGGGACGTTTGTGATGCCGGCGGCGCCCGCGATGCAGGACTTCGGCGTGGAGACATTATTCTGGCCATTGAGGGAGAAAAAGTGGAGAAAGGTCAAGATGGTTTCGACAAAGCGTTGATTCGTAAAATTTATACTGGCGATGGCGCGGTGAACCTGACCGTGCTTCAGGGCCCAGACGCATCGCCCAGGGATGTCACCGTAACCTATGGAGGGGCATCGGGCTGCGATGGATGGAACTTTGGCATCATTTCGCAAGATCCATACATAGGCTACATTCGTGTGCCTCAATATAGTGGCAATGCCGAAGCCAATATTTTGAGCATGATCGAACAGTTGGAAAAAGATCGCCCGCTGGATGGTCTCATCTATGATGAACGGCACAACCCGGGCGGCAATGCCGACAAAGCCATAGCCATTTTTACGACCGGCGTCTTCGGGAAGATTGGAAAATTACGTGAAGACGCGACCATGACCATTTGGCGCATTCGCGGCCCGGTCAAATGGAATGAGACCACCCCCATGGTTGTGCTGATCGATGGCGCCAGCCACAGCGCCGCGGAATATTTCGCCACGGCCATCAAACAATCGGGACGAGCCACCCTGGTTGGTATGCCAACCGCGGGCAACACCGAAGGTATTGTTGGATTTAACTTGCCCGATGGCTCCCTCATTCGCCTTGCGGTTCAGACCCTGGTCTTACCCGATGGCTCGACGCTAGAGGGCGTGGGCGTCCAGCCCGATGTCAGGGTGCCGTTAGGCCAATGGGGGCTGCGCCAGGAGCCCGACACCCAGCTGCAAAAGGCCATCCAAGTGTTGACGGAAAAGATCGCCTCTAGCCCCTGAGTTCGCTGCATTGAGAATAGGCCCCCCTTCCACGCATTTCCATGGCGCTCATACCCTTTCTTTTACAACTTCAAGACGATACGAGCCTTCTCGCTCGTATCACGGCCTGGAAACGCCTTCCTGCCCGTCAGGCGCAATTCGCTCCCTGGCCTCAGGGATTGGATCCGCGTCTGCCAATGGCCTTACAAGCCAACGGTATTCAGCAACTTTACCTCCATCAGGCACGAGCCACCGAACTGGCGCTGGCGGGGCATCATGTGTTGATTGTAACCCCTACCGCCTCAGGCAAAACATTGGCATACCATCTTCCCGTCCTCCATTGGCTTTTGAACGATCCCGAAGCCAGGGCGCTATTCCTTTTTCCCACCAAAGCTCTGGCCCAGGATCAACATCATTCACTACAAGCCTTGCTAGATATCCTCCAAGCTGACATTTCCGTCGCCATTTACGATGGCGACACCCCGAAATCTCAGAGAAAGCGCATTCGGGAGCGGGCGCGTATTATTCTCACCAACCCCGATATGCTTCACACGGGGATCCTGCCGCATCATACAGCCTGGACCGGGTTTTTCCGGGGTTTGCGCGCTGTTGTCATCGATGAAATTCACAACTATCGAGGGGTGTTTGGCTCCCATGTCGCCAACGTGCTCCGTCGTCTTAACCGCTTGATCCGCTTTTATCATCAAGCTGCTCCAGAACACCATCCATGCCAATTTTTGATGGCCTCCGCCACCATCGCCAATCCTGTCGAACACGCAGAGCGTCTGATCGAAGCGCCGGTCGCATTGGTGAGCCAAAATGGCGCTCCCTCCGGAGAAAAACACTTCCTTTTCATCAATCCGCCCCTGGTGAATCAAGAATTGGGCTTGCGTCGCAGCAACCTCCTGGAAACCCAACAACTGGGCGTGCAGCTGCTGGCCAAAAACATCCAGACTATTTTTTTCGCTCGATCACGCATGGGCGCGGAACTGCTGCTCATTTATATCAAAGAGGGATTGAACCGTCAGGGAATCACCGGCAAAGAAGTGCGCGGGTATCGCGGCGGATATCTGCCTCAGGATCGCCGCTCCATTGAGAAAGGGCTCCGAGAAGGTACGATCCATGCCGTTGTCGCCACCAATGCTTTAGAGTTGGGCATTGACATCGGGCAGTTGCAAGCGGCGGTGCTCACAGGCTTTCCGGGCTCAATCGCCAGCGCCTGGCAACAGGCGGGACGCGCGGGTCGGCGACAGGAAACCTCGTTAGCGGTCCTCGTCGCTGGTGGAAACGCCCTCGATCAGTATATCGTCCAACACCCTGATTTCTTTTTTGGCCGCTCGCCCGAACATGCACTTATCCATCCCGACAACCTTGTCATTCTTTCAGAGCACTTGCGTTGTGCAACGTTCGAACTACCCTTCCAACGGGATGAAAAATTTGGGGATTTTGCCTTCACAGCGGAAGTGCTGAGCATGCTGGAAGAGGACGGGGATATCATGCAGGCAGGCGATCGCTGGTTTTGGACCTCCGAAGCTTATCCCGCGGCGGAAGTCAGTCTGCGAACAGCCTCCCCCAACCGCATTCTCATCCTGCTTTCTGAAGAAGGTCGCACCATAGGTGAAATGGATCGGGAAACCGCGCCGGCGATATTGCATGAAGGCGCGATTTATCTCCATGAAGGCCAAACCTTTTTGGTGAATCAACTGGATTGGGATGAAGGCCATGCATGGGTGACTCCCGTGAATGTCGATTACTACACCCGAGCGATGACCACCGCTCAGGCTGACATTCTTTCTGTTCATGCCCAGAGTCAGGAAGGTTGGCTTCTCAAAGGCTATGGCGATCTGGAGATTCGCACCAGGGTGACGGGATATCGTAGGATTAAGCGATGGACCCATGAAACGTTAGGCTTTGGCGAAGTCGATCTCCCCGAAACCATTCTCGAAACTACAGGCTATTGGCTGGCTATCGATCATGATTTGGTGAATCATTTACGCGAATTGGACCAGTGGGCGAATGAACCCAATGATTATGGTCCCAATTGGCCTGAACAAAGAGAGAAAGCGCGCGCTCGCGATGGTTTTCGCTGCACCCTTTGCGGCGTTCCCGAATCTTCAAACCGCCAACACGACGTCCATCACATCCGCCCGTTTCGAGCGTTTGGCTATATTCCAGGCAAAAATACCCATTATTTGCTGGCCAATCGTCTCGAAAATCTGCGCACCCTTTGTCGCTCCTGTCATCGTAAGGTGGAACGAAGTCAACGATTACGATCAGGATTAAGTGGTTTGGCGCATCTGTTGGGCAATCTGGCCCCCGTCCACTTGATGTGTGATCCTCGCGATTTGGGTTATCTGATAGAGCCCTCTGCCAAGCACACAGCCCGTCCCACGATCATTTTTTATGACATGGCTCCGGCAGGGATTGGATTATCGGAACGCCTGTATGATTTGCAGACAGTTCTTTTGGATGCTGCCATGCAGGTGGTATCGACCTGTCCATGTGCGCGCGGCTGCCCCGCGTGCATAGGTCCAGTTACCGAGGGAGCAGAGGCGCTAGGCTGGGATGCAAAGGCGTTGACACGAAGTTTGCTGGCGGCCATTCGACGCGAGCGCGCGAATGCATAACCGGGTGTATTGCTTGCCATGATCCCCATCGTAGGTCTTCATCTTGAACTGGATGAGCAGGCGATTATTCTACGCAGTGAGACCCCTCTGACCATTCTATCTTCAGCTGTTGTGGGCGGCGGTCTAACCTCTGCGCGTGTGATTGTCAATCGTCATGTAAGCAAATATTACGACCATCCTCACCCAGAAAAAGAGATGCTGCTTTTTGCAGCCAATCGAGGCATCCAGGAGCCATTTGTGGGGTTAATGACCGCGGTTTTTACAAAAAACATGTGGGTCGGCGTCGAAACCGGGGAAGAAGTCGCGGTCGTGTTGATTCTCACCGCTGGTTTTTCGAATACGATTTCATCGGGGCTTTCTGCACCCATCCGGTTACATCCTGGCACTATCAACATGATCCTGCTGATTGATGCGGCGCTTACTCCCGCGGCTATGGTGAATGCGGTGATCACCGCAACAGAAGCAAAAACCGCCAGCATGCATCGGTGGAACATGCTGACGGATGAAGCGTTACCGGCCACGGGCACATCTACCGACGCGATCGTTATCGCTTGCACAGGTCGCGACCCTGTTTTACCCTTTGCCGGACCAGTCACCCCCGTAGGCGCGGCCATCGCCCGTCTGGTTCGGCGCGGCATGGAGGCAAGACGTCCATCATCCCACAGGTGAAGTGGAAGGATGGTCTAATAGAGCATGCCGAGTATCAATCGTCGTAATAATTCCAATATGAAAAAAGCTACAATGGGCGAAAAGTCCAGACCCGCGGTGGGAGGGATCGCCCGGCGGAGAGGAGCCAGAATCGGTTCGGTAATCTGATAGATGATGCGGACCAGGGGATGGTACGGATCCACCCGCACCCAACTCAGGATAACCCGAATCAAGATAGCGAAGTTCAATACCGTGAATAAAAGATTGATGATATTGGCGAGATAGAGCATAGGATTAATCCTCGATGGCGGCTTCGGAAGCGTCGCCGAGTTCCACTGAGCGACGGTAGGCGGCAAATACAGCTTTCGATAGGATCGTACGGAATCCCCCCTTCTCCAGTTCATACAAGGCGGCTGCTGAAGTTCCTCCTGGGGATGTCACCATATTTCGCAGTGTGGCAGGATGTCTGCCTAATTCCTCCACGACTTTGACAGATCCTTTGATGGTTTGAATTACCATTTCCTCGGCAATGTGTCGAGAAAATCCCATATGCACGCCAGCATCGATCAAGGCTTCGATAAACAAAAACACATAGGCTGGCCCCGTGCCGCTCAGCGCCGTGGCCATATCCAGATAATTTTCATCTTCCACCCAAATTTCTTTGCCCAACGCTTGCAAAATTTGTCTCGCTTGTTGCTGCTGGCGCTCACTGACATGGGGCGTGTTGGTCCATACGGTCATTCCCTCGCCGAACTGTCCAGGGGTGTTGGGCATGGCGCGCACAACAGCCGCATGGCGCAGCCCCTTAACGATTACTTTAATGCGAGCTCCCGCGATAATGGAAAGTACCAATGCGTCAGCTCGGACATCCAAATTGATGCCCTTCATGACCTTGGGAAGCACCTGTGGCTTGATGCTCAAAACCAAAATGTCTGATACCCGAGCGACTTCGCGATTATCTGAGCTGGTTTTGATTTGATAACGTTCACGCAAGTACGCCAGCCTCTCTTTACGCGGGTCCGCGGCGAAGATCGAATCCGGTGAAACCAACTTTTTCAGGAGAATGCCTTTGATCATGGCCTCGGCCATGTTTCCTGAACCAATGAAACCAATGACTGTGTTTTCGAACATCATGCCGATTTCTTTGAGTGTAGGAGGTTGAAAAGCAATGAAATTGTAATGCAGCTCGAAGAAAACATCAATCAATAACCGCCGCGAGGGCCAAAGATGGCCGTGCCAACGCGAACGATCGTTGCGCCCTCTTCGATGGCCACTTCGAAGTCATGACTCATCCCCATGCTCAATTGACTCCAGTCATGTTGGGGATATTCAGTTGCCAGCTGATCGCGTAGCTTACGGAGGGCAACAAAGTAAGGCCGCGCCGCTTCAGGGTCTGGATCATAGGGAGGAATGGTCATGAGTCCGTGAAATCGAAGATGCTCCAGGGCTAGTAGCTGGGGCAATTCTTGCTTGAGTGATTCGGGGGCCCAGCCATGTTTGCTGGGTTCGCCGGAGACGTTTACTTCCAATAATGCATCAAATATCATCTCCTGCTCTTCTGCCAGCTGATTTAATTTTCGCGCGATCTTCAAACGATCGATGCTGTGGATCAAAACAGGGCGACATGCCGCCGCGATCTTGGCCTTTCGACTCTGGATGGGACCAATAAGATGCAGGCGCACTGGGAATGACACGGCTTCAGGATTTTCGATAAATTTGGCGTAGGCCTCTTCTGGCCTGTTTTCGCCGAAATCAACTTGGCCCGCAGTAAGTGCCGCAGCTACATATGCCCAAGGGTGTGTTTTGGTTACAGCCACCAACGTAATGGTGTGAGGATCGCGACCCACGCGTTGGGCGGCCTGTGCAATCCGCGCTTTGACGTGGTGAAGGTTTTCTGCGATGGGAGGAAGTGCCATGATCGTGTTCAGCAATGCAAGGGGTAAGGTCGATTCAATCACCAGAGGTGGGTGGGCGCTTTTGTCGCTTTCGCCAGCGTTCACTGAAACTTTCTTTGGCCAATGGCGGAAATGCTCGGCTTTCCGTCCAGGCCGCCAGGGGGGCAGGCGCTTTCCGGATCCATCCCTCTTTCGTACGGGGGGCCAGACGCTGAGCCATCACTGCCAGCTTGCGTCCCACCCGGAAGAGCATTGGCCGTGCAGCGGCCTGGGCGTACCAGCGAATCCCTTGATGCAGCCATGTCGGCGTCAATCCGGCGTCCACGCTTTGTGCTCTCAATTCAAGCAACATGCGAGGGATCTGAATACGCACCGGACAGGCTTCGGTGCAGGCGCCGCATAATGTAGACGCCTGCGGCAACTCATGCCAGGGGAAGAGACCATCCATGGCTGGTGTGATCGTGATGCCAATGGGGCCCGGATATACCGAACCATACGCATGTCCGCCGAGTCGCCGATAGACCGGGCAGACGTTGATGCAGGCGCCGCATCGGATGCAATATAAACTCTCCGCCAACGCTCCTGCCAGCGCGTTTGTGCGTCCATTATCGACCAAGATGACATGCACCTGCTCCGGTCCATCTTCTTCGGATGAGCGTCTTGGTCCTGTCACTATCGAAGTGTAGACGCTGAGGGGTTGGCCTGTGGCCGATCGCGCCAGTAATTGCAACAACGTGCCCAACTCTCGCAAGGTTGGAGCCATGCGTTCAATGCCGACCAGGGCGACATGAATACGAGGCGTGGTGGTTACGAACCGTCCGTTTCCTTCGTTGGTGACCAACACAATGCTGCCCGTTTCTGCAACAGCAAAGTTCGCTCCGCTGATCCCCATATCCGCCTGCAAAAAGCCTTCGCGCAAAGCCCGCCGCGCAGCAGCGGTTAATTCCGGGATGTCGGCCTCCGGGGGTGTTCCCAGATGTTCATGAAAGAGCTTTTGCACGGCTTCTAGCGGCCAATGTACCACGGGGGCGATAATATGACTGGGATGATCATGCGCCAACTGCACGATATACTCGCCC
Organism: Anaerolineae bacterium; assembly: GCA_015485435.1. Classification (GTDB taxonomy): domain Bacteria; phylum Chloroflexota; class Anaerolineae; order J102; family J102; genus M2005. The sequence continues at coordinate 7,465 of WFTO01000187.1, forward strand.
AGGTCAGTCTCCAAAACATGCAAACCCGCAGCTTCTAAGGCCCGATTGAGTCCTATTTCTTCACTAAGCATCGATTTGCTTTTAATGATGCGCTTGACGCCCTGCGCTTGTGCAATTTGTAAAACAATCGCTCTTGCTTCAGCGTCATCTCGGGCCCAATGCACCACGGTGCCGTTGGCGTGAGCGTTGCGTTCAAATGTCTCCAGATGTTCATCCAGGCGTGCGATGGCGTTGGCGCGAATCACGCGAGCATGGTCGCGCAACGCTTCACCGTGGGGTAACCGTTCAAACGCACTGATGCGCCCATCCACAAAATGATGCATGGCTCGTTCTAATGCGAGCTGCAGATTTTGATCCTGCAAAGCATCGTGGGCTCGTTGGTTGAAGGTCGTGCTGGGCGGTTGCAAGGTCTGACTCCTAAAATAACCTCAGATGCAAGGATGCGAAACGCCTCTTTTTCTGTCGTAACGCCAGGCCAAAGAGCTTCTCAATGGCATCTTGGACGAAAATTCATGAAGGGATCAAGGCCGTGTTGTTGTCACGGTTGCAGCGCGAGGGACTTCATTGTACCACTTCCGGGCGTCATCGTCATCCTGAATGTTGCAAAAAGACCCCGCAAGAAGCATTTTGCGAGGTCGGTAAAAAGGCGCCCCCGGCAGGACTCGAACCTGCGACGCAGGGTTTAGGAAACCCTCGCTCTGTCCACTGAGCTACGGGGGCCCGGCATTTAACGAGGGGATATTCCCTCCCAGATTGCCGCCCTCTTTCCGAGAACGAATAAGACAGGCATCAGCCCGCCGATACCGATGAACATGGGGACGCGGATGACGCAGATGCTTCGCAACGCAGATCAGCGCAGATAGTTCATCATCCATCATTGTCACTGCTCACGTCTGCGTTCATCCCGTCACAACGTACGTGACGCGGATGGCGTGAGGTCTGCAAACGTCATGCGTCAAACGTCACATGTCGCATGAAACGAGGCGAAGGATGACAAATCATGACGTTTGACGTTTTACGCTTGACGTCATTCTCACGCCCAACAAGGTCTGCCAGACCGCTTGCCAGGCGGCGTCAACGCCATTTTGGAACGGGGTTCTCTGCATTCTGTGAGCTGTGCCTTCGAGTTAGGCAACCATTTGGAAAGGGACAATGCCAGCAAATTTGCGCGCAACAATGGATATAGTTTAGCATGATTTTTGAACAATAGGCAATGCTTGAACAAAGATTGGCGTTTCGCGCACTGCACGCACGCCATCTACACAAGGTTTAGCGACGCTTTCGCGAACAAGACCATTCCTCATGCGTGCTGTTATTATCCGTAATCCTATTTCCGGAAGTCCACAGCGTCAATTTGCCTTTGCCAAGGCGGTGGAAACATTCGACAAGGCGGGCTGGGAGGTAACCATATGGGTGACCCAACGTAAAGGGCATAGCCGCGAGTTGGCGGCGCGTGCGGTTCAAGAAGGGTATCCCTGTATCATCATCGCCGGTGGCGACGGCTCCATCGGTCAAACGGTCGACGGCATGCTCCATGCCGGAGGGCGACAGACTTCCTTGGGCATTATTCCCATGGGCACGGGGAATGTGTTCGCTCGCCAAGTGGGATTGCCCTTTCCTAAATCGCCAGGCGATGATGCCCCCGCGCGTGCAGCGAAAATTATCATCGAAAACGCCCCTATGGCCATTGACGTCGGCAAAGCGAATGATCGCTACTTTCTTTCATGGGTGGGCATCGGATTGGATGCACAGGTCACGGAGCGAGTGGAATCCAGACTCGCTTTTAAACGCCGAGCTCCCCTCATTTCTTATGGGATGACCGCGCTTAGAACCATTTGGTCTTATCGACCGGCTGATTCGAGGCTACGGGTGGCGCAGGTCGAATCATTGGATGGAAGGTTCCCTTTGATCATCGTAGCCAACATTCAGCTTTATGCACGCTATTTCCGGCTGGCTTCTGATGTTCGTTTTGATGATGGCTTGCTTGACTTGTTCATTTTTACGCAGCCATCGAAATGGCGGCTTCTGGTCGCGGCGGCGCACATGATTATGCGACCAGGTAAGGGGGTTCCTGGCGTGCTCCATCGAAAGGTGACGTCTCTGTCCCTGACCACGACACCTCCACAACCTTATCATCTCGATGGCGATCCATTAGGCTACACGCCATTGCAGGTCGAAATCATTCCTCGCGGTCTTCGCATCCATCTGGATCGAGAGCGTTTGCGTGCGCCAAAAAGGTAGCGCGTTCATCACGCCGCACGGTTTATCTCACCCCATTTATGCCAGGATGAAATGTCAGGAGCTGAAGTATGTCGCTTTTTGATCTCACCCCCGCGCTCACTGTCGGCCAGTTGGCCGAACACATCACCCACCTGATCCGCACCGATCTCCTTCTTTCCGATCTATCAGTGGTAGGGGAAGTCAGCAATTTCGTGCGGGCCAAATCGGGACACTTGTATTTTTCGCTCAAGGACGAAGAAGCGACCATTGCCTGTGTCATGTGGCGAGGACGCGCGGCCGCCCTTTTTGAACTGCCCAAAGATGGGCAACGAGTGATTGTCAGCGGCCATCTTGATTTTTATCCGCCTAGAGGCAATCTGCAATTCATGGTTCGCAGCCTACGCCCCGAAGGGGGCATCGGCGACCTCTATCAACGATATGAGGCGTTAAAGAAACAATTGCAAGCGGAAGGGCTTTTTGCAGAGGAGAGAAAACGCCCGTTGCCCCCACTGCCGCGACGCATTGCGGTGGTGACTTCCGCGACCGGGGCCGCCCTTCGTGATATTTTACGGGTGCTGCGTACACGTTGGCCACTGACGGATGTCCTTCTTGCGCCCAGTCTGGTGCAGGGCGCCGACGCCCCTGCCGCCATCATCGATGCACTATATCGTTTATACCAACGTGATGATATCGATGTGATCATTCTGGCTCGCGGCGGAGGCTCTATGGAAGACCTTTGGGCGTTCAATGACGAAGCTCTGGCCCGCATGATTGCTGCATCGCCCGTTCCTGTGGTGACAGGCATTGGGCATGAAACCGATTTTACTATCGCTGATTTCGTGGCAGACTACCGGGCGCCCACACCTTCAGCCGCCGCTGCCGCGGTCACTCCCGACATATCGGAAATGGAAAGGCTGATTGCAGCCTATGGCATGCGATTGTCTGAATTGATGACGGCGCAGATCGCTGCCAGACGGCAACATCTCGGCCAGTATCTCGCTATCCTTCGTCGATTTGCACCCCGATATCGCATCGATCAATATCGTCTGCAAGTGGATGAACTCAGCCGACGTCTCTCTGCAGCCCTGAATTACCAACTAACCCGTCAACGCCATGAAGTTGAGGGGTTGTCCCATCGGTTAGAAGCGTTGAATCCCAAAGCCGTGCTTGCTCGCGGTTATGCCCTGATTCAGGATGATCATGGAAAAGTTATCGACTCGGTGAAGAAAACCTTCCCCCAACAGCGTTTGCAAATTACATTAGCCGACGGACAGCTACGCGCCCGCGTAGAACCTTGAACATGCGTTTCCAAATCGTCGACGTCTTTAGGTTGCATTCTGTTGAGGAAGTGTTGTGAAATCCAACGAGCCGATGTCGCTGTCTTCTAAGTGTTTGTAGATAGTGAAATAAAATGTAGCGCCTTGGCCCGGCTCGCTTTCCACCCATATTCTTCCACGATGGTGCTCTACAATATGCCGGCAGATCGTCAGCCCTAAACCTGTGCCTTTGTATTGGCGATTGGCGCCGCTATCCACCTGATAAAACCTATCGAAAATGCGCTCCTGCTGTTCTTGTGGAATGCCGATACCTGTGTCGGCAACCGCGACTTGAATAAAATCACCGATATCTTCGGCTGTGACCGTCACGCGTCCTTGGGCGGGAGTAAATTTGATGGCGTTATCAACCAGATTTGTGACAACTTGCTCCAGGCGCCAGGGGTCCGCCAAAATGGAAGGCAGGTCATCAGGGGTGTGGTTCATGAGTGTGACCTGTGCCGACTGGGCTGAAAGAGATAATTTGTCGAGGACCGCTTCAATAACGACAGGGATGTCTACAGGCTGCAGACGGAGCGTCACTCGTCCCGATTCCAACCGCGAGAACTCGAGCAGATCATCGATGAGTCGTTGTAAATTGTTGGTTTGTTCTTGAACGGTTTCAAGAAAATCTCGTTGGATTTCCGTAACTGGACCGGTTTTCCCCATGAGGATAATGTTTACAAACCCCTTGATGGCATGCAGAGGGGTCCGTAATTCGTGAGAAACGACCGAAAGGAAATTGGATTTCATCCTTTCGAGTTCTTTTTGCGTGGTGATATCTCGTAATACGGTTGCAATCCCTTGCAGCGTGTTGCCCACCATCAAAGGCGTAGCTAGCGCCTGGTACGTTCGAAGTTGATCGCTCCCCCGAGGCGCCAGTTCGATCTCCTGCATACGGGATCCATCAGGCGATCTGCGAATTTCGTCAAGTAACTCATAGATAGGCTCTTTGCGAATGGGTTCCGGCAGCGATGCGCCGCTCGGTGGCGGCGATGACAGGTTAAATATCCGCGTAGCGACCGGATTCATCAACACCACGCGCAGATCGCCATCCACAACCAACACGCCATCCCCAATCCCTGAGAGAATGGTCTCTAATTCTTGCTTTTTATCGGAGATGGTCTGATATAGTTGTGCATTTTCAATCGCAGTAGAGGCAAAATAGGCGAATGATTCAAGGAATTGGCGCTCCTGTTCAGATACAAAGTCTCGGCGATTGTCCCCCAGATACAGCGCTCCCATGGGCTCTCCCCGTAACATCAATGGCACGCATAAAAAGTACTTAACACTCCAGAGATTGTGCAACTGATCGAAACCTAGCTCCTGACTGACCGGACTGAAGACCAGCACGCCCATGCTCAAGCTTTGGATGTCTTTCTCGGTCAGTGCCAGGGAGATGGGAATGAGACGTCGTGGTTTGGACTTGGTATCCAGCCAGGAGCCGACGAGCAGGCGATCTTCTTGTTGCAACAGCATAAGGGCTACATGACGAGCATCGGTAATGGTGGAAAGACGTCGAATCAGCGCCCGGTTGGTTTCCTTCAGATCTAAGGTGACGGTCAATGATCGGGCCACTTCCTGCAATGCCCGCAGTTGTAACACCCGTTCTCCGAGGTCACTGGCTGTTCTTTGCAGTTGTTTCGTTTGCGCTGCTAGGTCTGCTTCGCGCGTGGCGAGGGTGTTGCGCAATTGTTTCTCCCGCTCCTGCGCCTCGATGATTTGCTGCACAGCCAGTGCGCCCACAATTGCGCCCACGAAAATCAATGCATATTGGGTCAGAAATAATGGGTCCCGTAAAAAGGCCAGGCTTCTGCTATGACTCCAAATGGTGAGCGTATACAGCGGACCACTCAAAAAGGCTCCGAACCAGATAAATGCGGGCCAGGGGAAATAAAAAGCGGGAAGCAACACCTGAATCAGAATCAACATCCAAAAGGGAGAGCTTAGCCCTCCGGAGAAACGGATGAGCAGTAATGTCAGGCTCATATCCAGGGCGTAGTTTAACGCCAGAGCCCCCCGTTGATAACGTGGCCACCGTTGCCACAAGAAAATCAAGCAGAACGAAAAAAAGACGAAGCCGCCTAACAGCCAGGGGAAGATCCTGAGGGCGCGCGCGTTGGTGAGCCACATAGCAATTAGAGCGCTCAATAACAGAACGCCTTTGTGGGTCAATATAAGGGGAATTTTGCTAGAAGCCTGGCTGTGCATAAAGTCCGGTTGGCGCCCTCTGCAATCAATACAAATCAATCATTGCATATGGCTTGTATGTCATTTTCCGTCGAACGAAGTTTATGAATAGAACGAATGTTAATGTAACGACTTTCTCTTCGCAAGTCAATATCCACATCCAACCGTAGGGAAGTTCCTGTTGTATGGAGGTAGAAAAAATCCGCTTGTTTCTTTTGGATCGATGGAGGAAGTTAAGGGGAGACAGCTTCCCGGCTCAGCACTCCCTTGGCGTGAAACGCGGCGTGTGTGGCTTCTGTGCGTCTTGCTCATCAGCGGGGAGGTGTAGGGG
>WFTO01000188.1 GCA_015485435.1 Anaerolineae bacterium
CAGCGCCCGATACGCGTCCGCGTGGGCCAGTAGCCGATCGGGTGGCGTGATATCGATCTTGTTCATGGCCAGGATCACGGGCAGAGGCTGCCCGCGCAACACCGCAGCCACGCGCTCATCGTCCCGTCGGGGCGGCTTGCCCACATCCACTACCCATAGGGCGAGGTCCGCGTCGGGCAGGGCCTTGCGGGCCTCCTCCACCATGAACTCGCCCAGCTTGTGCTTGGGCTTGTGGATGCCGGGCGTATCGATGAACACGATCTGGCAATCCTCCCGGGTGAGGATACCCGCGATGCGGTTGCGGGTGGTCTGCGGCCGCGGGGACACGATGGCCACCTTCTGGCCTAGGATAGCATTCATCAGCGTGGATTTGCCTACATTGGGCCGCCCCACCACGGCCACAAACCCCGAACGATGGTCGGGCGGCACATCGGTGAAGGGATCGGGTTGGGAAAGAAAGTCGCTGGGGTCGATGGTCATGGGGATAATCAAGAAAACGGTGTCGGGCGGTAGAATTTTAAGTCTGAAAGAAAACGAAAATCTTTTACATTCAATGAGAACAACTCCATATTCCACACCAAAGCCATCGCTCCAATCAAAGCATCTGGAATACTCAACCAATAGCTCAAAGCATAGCGCTCCATCATCTGAATGAATAACTCAGAAACGCGAGCGCCGAGATGGCTCATGAGATACCGCAACTCCACTTTGTTTAGCGCCCCATAAAATAATTCCGCTTTGGTGACGACACTAATGGCCAACCGATCCTGACCAACCGTGTGCAATTCCGCAACAATAGATGGGTGTCTCTTCAAAAACTCACTCAACACGTTTGCATCACACAAAATCATTGGTGCCGAGGCCATGCTCACACCCTCAATGCGTCAATGGACACGTCACTATCCGCCCAAAGCCCGGCAAGATCAAAAAAATCCCTTTCTCCCTTTGTCGAACCAGGCGCATGCCGCATCTCAATCACTTCCACGAATTCAAGCTCGCGCAGTAATTCGAGCACAAAGCTCATTTTCTTTTCACTCAGGAGACGAATAGTGATTTGCTCTGTCATCGTTCCAATCCAAAAGGGAGAATAATTCCTGACAAAATTATAGCATACCTGGCTTTCCGAAGCCATGTCACTCTCAGAAACTCCAACTTATGTTTCCAGGCTGCCGATTTGGGCCTTAACCTGACGCAATTGCGCGCCGTGCAGGGGGTATTTCCAGGCGGCGAACACGCCCACCGTCATGGCGGCCATGGGGACCAGGGTGATGAGGATGCGCAGGCCCAGGGCCACGTTGGGTGGCTGCGCCTCCAGCACAGGATTGTACCCCGTCAGAGCCAGCATCCCCCCGAGCATCGCCCCCTGAAACGCGAAAGCCAGACGGATGATGAACCCATTCATGCCGAAATACATGCCCTCGCGACGCACACCCGCCACCAACGAATCCTCGTCAATGACATCCGCCAGCATGATATCTCGCAGCATGAGCAGGCCCGCCAATCCTAGACCCAATGCGGCCGTGGTGATGATGGCCTGGGTGTAGGTTTGCACGAACAACAGGGGCAAGAGCAACGCGCCGAAAGCCACCATCGAGGCCATGACTGCTTGTCGGGTCTCCCAGCGTTTCGCAGCCCATGACCAAAGTGCGAAGGCGGGGACCGCAGAAAGAAACGCCGCGCCGCTTAGCAAACCCTGCTGCAATCCCTCGGTGACGCCCAGCACATACTTGGCGTAGAGGGGCACCACGGCTGGCAGCACAAGCAACGTAAACTCCACCATCAAATTCATCATCACAAACCAGCGAAAGGATCGATTCTCGAACGTATAGCGGAGAGCCCGAGTAAAGGGCACGGTAGGCTCCTCGCGATAATTTTCTGGATGCTCACGGCTTCCGGCCAGCGAAACCAGAAAGGCCAGCGCCGTAATTCCACCGAACAACATCCCCATCCTGGCCCATCCAATGCTTTCAGCGATATCTTTGGTGAGCACAATGGCCAGGATCAGGGCCACGATGGTGAATGCCTGCCGCCAGGCCGACACCGAGGCCCGCTCGCTCTGTTTCGGATACATTTCTGGGAAGAGCGCCACATAGTTGATGGTAATGGCGGACCAAAGCGTATCAAAAAGAAGTAATACAGCCAAGAAATACCACCACAACCCACTAAACAGCGCCGCGCTCTTCCCCATCAGACCCGAAGGCACAGCCCATAAAAGATAGAAACTGATCCCTAACGGGATGCTCAACACAGCGATCCAGGGAATGCGTCGCCCCCATCTTGTGCGCGTGTTATCACTTAACTGCCCGGCAATGGGATCATTGAACATGTTCCAAATGGTAAAGATGACCCATGCCACGCTCATGGCAGCAGGCGCAAGCCGCAAGACATCAAGATAATAAAACTGTATCCATCCGGTGAACGCCTGATAGGATAGCGCCACACCGAACATGCCGAAAGCGTAAAGCAATTTTCGCCAGTAGGATGAAGTCATCGTATCTGCAAGGGAATGATAGAGCGTCCGTGACATGAAATTGACACAAGCATCATAGAGCCATCATCCCCACATGTCAAAAAGATGTGTAACTACGTAACTACATAGAACCGCTTGTTGACGCCCCTTTCTTTACAGAGCCTGGCCGCCGCGCATGCATTTCGGCAAATATCAAGTATTGACTGACAAAAGTTCGCCCCTTAGCCGGCCGATTGATATCAGAACTGAGGGCCTGAGGCCGTCTGTCGACCGCGGTCGACAGACCATCGTCATCCCGAAAAGCACCAAAAGTCAAGGGAGGCAGGGGAGGACGAGCAGCGCCCCCCCTAGAACCCATTCGGCCAGAAGAACGGCGGAAAAAGTTTTGTCGGCCAATCCAAAGTCAGAGCCGATACAGCCATCTTCATACGTCCGATTCTCTGAGCTCCGACCTCGGGACCTTCTTCATCCCCCATCCTCCTCCCATCCCTCATTCCCCTACACCTCGCGACGGTGCTCGCCCACGCGGGCGTAACGCACACCATCCTTGCCCGCGCGGAGCTGCTCCAACGCGTGGGGCAGCACCGGAGCCAGCACCAGAAACTGCTCCCGCACTGCCTTGGGGCTGCCCGACAGATTGACAATGAGCGTGCGTCCGCGGATGCCCGCCACCGCCCGGCTGAGCATGGCGTGCGGCGTCACCCGCAGGCCCGCGGCGCGCATGGCCTCGGCCAGCCCCGGTGCCTCCTTCTCGATGACATCCCGGGTGGCTTCGGGCGTCACATCCCGCGGGGTGAAACCCGTCCCGCCCGTGGTTAGGATCAACGCCAGGTCCTCTTCATCCGCCCACTGCCGCAACCGCGCGGCGATGTGCGCCCGATCGTCAGCCACAAGGCCCAGGATAGGCTCCTGCTCGGGCCAGAGAGAGCGCACGAGCTCCCGCAGGACCGGACCGCTGCGGTCCTCCGCTTCGCCCGCGGCTGCACTATCTGAAACGGTAAGGATAGCGACGAAAGGTCGAGAAGACATAGTGATTTGGTCGAAATTCGATAAAGATACAGTGGAAATTGACGGGGAATGGGCAAAGCTTCGACGCCCAACACAAAAAGACGTCGGGTGGATGATACCCAACGTCTTGGAAAAGAGCAAGCAAGTGGTAAGTGGCAGGCAACAGATGGCATAGAGCAGGCAGCGAGGGACGGCATCCGTCCCCCCACCCCAGCAACCTGCAAACCTGCGACTCACAAAATGTTTTTTAGCGCTTGGTGTATTGAGGCGCTTTGCGTGCCCGCTTGAGGCCGGGCTTTTTGCGCTCTTTCACCCGGGCATCACGTGTGAGCAAACCAGCTTTCTTCAGCACAGGACGCAAGGTGGGATCGGCGACGATCAATGCGCGAGCGATGCCCAAACGCACTGCATCCGCCTGACCACTGATCCCGCCACCTTTGGCAAGCACAGAGACATTGAATTTTCCTTCCATTTCCACCAACCGCAGAGGCTCGGTCAATCGCAATTGATCCTGCAGGCGGGGGAAATAGTCGTTCAAGGGCTTGCCGTTGACAATGATCTCAGCAGTCTCTCCGGCGGGATAGAGCCGCACACGGGCGGTTGCGCTCTTGCGACGACCTACAGCTTCGTAATAATGCATCTCAGTCATTCAAAGAACCTCTCTTTACAAGTCCAGGGGCTGTGGTTTCTGAGCCTGATGGGGATGATCGGGCGAGGCATACACCTTGAGTTTTTTATACATCTTGCGACCCAAACGATTCTTGGGCAGCATGCCCTTCACTGCGTGCTCAATGACGCGCTCAGGGTGGGTCTCAAGCATGCGACGCAAAGGCACTGCCTTAAGGCCGCCGATGTAGCCGCTGTGACGATAATAGATTTTTTGATCCAGACGTTTTCCGGTCACGCGCACTTTGTCGGCATTGACAACAATAACGAAATCTCCGGTGTCGACATGCGGGGTGTAGATGGGTTTGTGTTTGCCTCGCAAAATCTTAGCAATCTCAGTGGCGAGACGACCAAGGGTTTTGCCCTCAGCGTCCACCACATACCAATTGCGTTCGATTTCTTCGGGCTTGGCGCTGTATGTTTTTCTCACGGAACTCACTCCTTGGGGGTGCTAGTTTTCAAGAGGAAGATGAAAAGAGAAGCCATCGAGTGAGGCGCTCGTACAGCCAGGATCATCTCTTCGATCTTCAAATCCTTATACTTAGGGAGCCAACGCATCATCCGGTGGATACTCCACCATGGTGAGGATGAGCCCTTTGGCGGGTGCTGGTGGTGGCGCCAGGGATCGGTCCTTAGCCTGGAGGAGGAGGTCAATATCCTCCACGGATCGGACGCCTTGGCCAATTTGGACTAGGGTGGTGGTGATGGTGCGCACCATTCGTCTTAAAAAGGCATTGGCGCAAAGGTCAAGGTAAAGCCAGGGGGACCGATGGATAAATTCTGCAGAGAAAACCTGACGAATGGTGATTTCTCCATCAGGGGGCTGACCGAATGTGGCGAAGTCATGCACGCCGATCAACCGATCAGCCGCCTGCTGCATAGCCCGAATGTCCAGCTTTGGTCCTATCTCCCAGGCGTAGCGGGAGCGAAGCGGAGAGTGTCCGGTCCAAAGACCAAATTGATATCGGTAACAACGACGAAGGGCGCTAAAGCGTGGATGGAAATTGCGGGGGGCCTTTTCCAGCGATCGAAAGGCGATGTCCTCGGGCAAGAGCGCATTGACGGCCCGGAACAAATCCTCGGTGGCGTGCTTCCACGGGGCCCGAAAAGCCACCACCTGTCCGGTGGCGTGAACGCCTGCATCGGTGCGTCCGGCTCCGGTGATTCGAACCGGTTGTTGTGTCAATCTCCTGAGAACGCTTTCAATCTCGCCCTGGACAGTGCGACCCTGGCGTTGGATCTGAAATCCGAGGAAGTCGGAGCCATCATATTCGATGATCGCGCGATAATAGCCCTCGGACGTCAAAACCTCCTGGCTCATTCAACGAATTCGATAATGGCCATCCGTGCGGCGTCTCCTTGACGGTACCCGGTTTTGATGATGCGGGTGTAGCCGCCGGGACGATCCTGAAACCGAGCGGCCAGTTCGTCATAAACGACATTGACCAGCGTTGGGTCATTCAGGCGCGCGCGGATGAGTCGTTTGGCGTGCACCTCAGAAATACGGCCAGATCGACCACGTTTGGCAATGGTAATCAAACGTTCGGCCCTGGGGCGTAGCGCTTTTGCCTTGGCCTCGGTGGTTTCGATCTGACCATGGCGCACCAGTTCGGTGACCAGATTTTTGAACAAGGCCTTGCGGTGATCTATGTCGCGGCCAAGGTGTACGGTATTCTTTCGATGTCGCATGATGATATCTCGCTATATCGTGTCGGTTTGATGGTTCGATTATTCGCCAGGGGTGAAGTCGATATACTCGAGATACCCCTGCTCAGCCAGGCGGGCGATGAGCTCGTTCAATGATTTCCTGCCGAAGTTGCGGATGTTGAGCATGGCATCCTCACCTTCCTGCAGACGCATCAAGACCTCGCCCACCGTGGTGAGACCGGAACGTTTGAGACTGTTGAATGCGCGTACACTTAATCCCAGGTCGTCAATCGGGATATCAGCAATATGTTCCGGAATGGGCGACACCTCTTCCTCTTGCTTTTCGAAGGAGAGGTCCAGCCCGCCAATCAGAGAGAAAAGATTCACCAGAATACGAACCGATTCCACCAGGGCATCCTCAGGATGCATGGCTCCATCGGTCCAGATTTCGAGGACGAGCCGATCGAAGTCAGTATGGCCGCCGACGCGCGTCGGCTCAACAACGTAGTTAACGCGCCGAACCGGACTAAAGATTGCGTCGATGGGAATTTCTCCAATGGGAAGCTTGGGGCGGCTTTCATCTTCGGCGGGCAGATAGCCCTTTCCCATTTCAACGACCAACTCGATATCGACTTCCGCGTCAGGCGAATCCAGCGTCAGCAATTCCAGATCGGGATTGATGATCTCGACTTCGGGGGGCGCGTTCAGGTCGGCTGCGGTGATGGTGCCCGGACCTTTTTTGTTGACGAAAATACGCACGGGTTCGTTGCGATGCATACGCAAACGCAACTGTTTCAGGCGCAAAATCAACTGGGTAGTATCTTCGCGAGCGCCTTCAATCACCGAAAATTCATGATACACGCCAGCAATGCGCATTGAGGTTACAGCCGCGCCAGGCAAAGCCGAAAGCAAGACGCGACGAAGCGCGTTGCCCAGCGTGATACCAAAGCCACTCTCCAGCGGACCGATCTCGAACCGGGCGTATTTCTCCGTGCTTACGGTTTTTTCAACTTTGGGCAAAACTGTTTGTAATTCCTGAGTAATCACGAGGGCCTCCGTGAGGGAGTTCCCGCTCCCATATGGGATCGGGGGACGAGCATGCCGGGGTGGCGTAAAACGTCGGATGTGTCACTAATGATCTACTTGAGCACCAGACATTCCTTGCCCCGGACTGTCTCTCCGACTCCATGACGGACGCGGACAACGTTGGCAGAAAGAACACGGATTTTTGATGTTAAGCGTCTTGCAACGTCAATCCGTTCGATCCGTGTCATCCTCGTCGCTGTCTGGGACAAGTGGTCGGGCGACTTGCGTTAGCGGCTGTAGTATTCGACGATGAGCTGCTCGTTGATGGTAATGTCGATATCCTCACGCTCAGGCAAGGCAACGACAGTGGCGGACATCTTTTCAGGATCCACTGAGAGCCACTTCGGCGGCGTCTGTCGCTTGCCGAATTCCTCGGCCAACGCTTTGAAATAGCCCTTTTTGCGACTGGTGTCATGAACCTGAATGACATCACCAGGCCGCACCGAGTAAGAGGCGATGTCGACCTTATGCCCGTTGACCATGATATGTCCATGGGTGACCAGTTGACGGGCCTGTGCGCGTGAGCTTGCCAGCCCCATGCGATAAACCACGTTATCAAGGCGGCGCTCTAACAGCTGCAATAACGCCTCGCCGGTCATTCCTTTCGCCTTTACTGCCTGGCGGAAGTAGCGCCGGAATTGGCGCTCATAGACGCCGTAAATACGACGCACCTTTTGTTTTTCTCGCAACTGCCGGCCAAAGTCAGAAACCTTACGACGAGAACGTCGGGTGGGGCCATGCTGACCGGGCGGGTAGTTTCTACGTTCGATAGCGCACTTGGGCGTGAAGCACCGTTCTCCCTTCAGGAAGAGCTTCATGCCTTCGCGGCGGCACAATTTGCAAACAGCATCCGTGTAACGAGCCATTAACTACTATTTCCTCCCACTTAACGCGAGGTTGGCGATTGATTGATTGGATTTAGACGCGACGTTTCTTCGGTGGACGACACCCGTTGTGAGGCAACGGAGTCACGTCGGTGATCTCTACGATGGTGAAGCCTTCGCCCATCAAAGTGCGGATGGCCGCTTCTCGTCCGGGGCCAGGCCCTTTGACGAAGACTTGCAACTCCCGAACGCCATAATCCCTGGCCTGACGAGCCACATTCCGCCCGGCCATTTGGGCTGCGTATGGGGTGCTTTTGCGCGACCCTTTAAAACCCGAACTACCGGCGCTCGCCCAGCAAAGGACATTGCCATCGGTGTCTGTGATTGTGATGATTGTGTTATTGTAGGTGGCCTGAATGTGCGCCTGCGCCAGGGGTACCTGACGCCGAATCTTCTTTTTGGCGCTACGTCGACGAGGATTTCTAGCCATAGGGGGTTACTCCAATGATTTCAAAAAGAGGAATTGTCGTGAGAATGAAGCGTTGCATTGAGTTCTGGCGTCAGCCTGGAATAATGGTTATGAAAGATCAAAGGGCGGACGCTTTTTCGCCTCGCTGCCAATTCGTTCAATTCCCGCGTATACAACAACGAATTACTTGCGTGCACGCTTGCGGCCGGGCACGGTCTTACGAGGCCCACGCTTAGTGCGGGCATTGGTGCGAGTGCGCTGACCACGCACCGGCAGATTCATGCGATGGCGTCGACCACGATAGCTGCCAATCTCAATTAGGCGCTTGATGTTCATCTGCACCTCGCGACGCAAATCGCCCTCAACCACATAGTTACGATCGATCACGTCGCGTAATTTGGCGATCTCTTCTGGGGTCAGGTCATACACACGCTTATTTTCGATGCCAGTCTTTTCCAGGATCTCCCTGGCTGTCGAACGGCCAATTCCGTAAATGTAAGTCAAGGCAATCTCCAGCCGCTTGTCGCGGGGGATGTCGATGCCAGCAATACGAGCCATGCTTCCTCCGATGGAATACAGTAATCAGTAGACAGTAACCAGTAAACAGTCAATAGGATGGGTCAGTGGTCAGTAAAGGTCGGCAAAAAGCGATCAGCGTGGAACTGATTACTGATTACTGACCACTGATTACTTGAAAATCAACCCTGGCGTTGCTTGTGCTTGGGATTGGAACAAATCACGCGCACGACGCCACGGCGACGAATGATCTTGCAATTATCACACATTTTTTTGACAGAAGGTCGAACTTTCATTTCTCAACTCCTCAAGATGCGAGGCCTTGCGCCAGCATCCATGCAAACACGTTTAGACAGTACAAGGGTTGTCTTTGGGGGTGGTGAAAGAATAAGGTGCGGTATCAGAACGTTTCAAAGTGCGGTTAATATTACGGGGGCGTCATCGGTGACAGCAATGGTGTGCTCGAAGTGAGCGCTGAGCGAACCGTCCTGCGTTCGCACCGTCCAACCATCCGCATCCACACGCGTCAACCAATGACCGGCCGCCACCATGGGCTCCAGGGCCAGTGTCATGCCCGGTCGCAGTCGAATGCCAGTTCCGGCCTGTCCGTAATTCAAAATCTTGGGCGGCTCATGCATCTGACGACCAACGCCATGCCCGGAATATTCCCTGATGACGGAGAATCCACGGCTTTCGACATGGCGTTGAATGGTGGCGGAGATATCACCCAGTCGATGGTCAGCGCGCGCCTGGGCAATGCCAGCCCAAAGCGCGCCCTCGGTGGCCTCCAGCAACGCTTTCGCTTCCTGACTGATGGCGCCCACCGGATAGGTCCAGGCAGAATCGCCCACCCAACCGCGATAAGTGGCGCCAACGTCGATGCTGATGATGTCGCCCTCCTTTAGAACACGCTCAGGACTGGGAATGCCATGCACTAATTCATCATTTATTGAGGTGCAGATACTGGCTGGGAATCCATGATATCCCAGGAAAGTGGGGATGGCATCATGGCTACGAATAATATCCTCAGCCAGGGCGTCAAGCTCCGCCGTTGAAACGCCAGGGCGCACAGCCTGACGCATTGCTTCATGCACTTTGGCGACGATCCGCCCAGCTTCGCGCATCAATGACAACTCGCGGGCATCGCGCAGTACGATTCCGGACGCTTTTTTACTCTGCCCGGACAAATTTAAAATCATACTACAACCTGAATGCCATTGTCAAAAACG
Source organism: Anaerolineae bacterium (assembly GCA_015485435.1). Classification (GTDB taxonomy): domain Bacteria; phylum Chloroflexota; class Anaerolineae; order J102; family J102; genus M2005. The sequence continues at coordinate 9,916 of WFTO01000188.1, forward strand.
CACGGCTAAAAATCAAAGATCGCCAGTTTCGGATGAGCAAACGTTCGCGCTTCATTTACTTGATAAAGCCTTCGTAATGGCGCATCAGCAGCTGGGCTTCTAGTTGCTTCATCGTGTCAAGCACCACGCCGACGACGATGAGCAGCCCCGCGCTGGTAATGAGCAACGCCGAGTTGCTGAGACTAGGTTGACGCAACAGCAAACTCACCAGCCAGGGCAAAATCGCTACAAAGCCTAGGAACAACGCGCCAACCAACGTGATCCGATTGACAACCTTATTCAGATACTCTTCGGTGCGTCGGCCTGGCCGAATCCCTGGTATGTAACCGCCCTGTCGCTGCAAGCTTTCAGGAATATTCTGCTGCTGGAAGATCACGGCCGTATAGAAGAAGGTAAACGCCACCACAAGCACGAAATATGCAAGCCAATATGCAGTGCTGCCGATGGAGAAATTCACGGCCAGGAATTGGGCGATGCTTTGCAGCCATGGCACAGAGGAATTGACAAAGGCGCTGGCAATGGTGCTGGGGAAGATCAGCAGCGTGCTGGCGAAAATCAAGGGAATCATGCCGGCGCTATTCACGCGGATCGGAATGTAGCTGCTCTGACCTCCGACCATCATCAACCGATTCCCCTTCATTGTCCGCACACGTTTGCCATAGCGCACCGGGATGCGTCGCTGGCCTTCCTGCACATACACAATAAGGAACACGGTCGCGACCGTGACGATGGAAAAGATAATGGTGAGAAAAACCCCATTGGTGCTGGCCAGCAAGCCGCTGATGCGCGGCCACATCCCCGAGACAATGCCGCCGAAGATGATGAGCGACACGCCGTTGCCGATGCCATCTTGCGTGATGAGATTGCCCAACCACAGGGCAATAAAAGAGCCGGTGAGCAACGCCACCAACACGCCTACGGTCAACAGTGGATCTTTATTAAAACCGAAATTGGGCAGCAGCGCGGTGCCAAACGTGCCCCCCGACATCAACGCAGCCGTGCCAAACCCCTGCAGCAATGCCAGAGGAATGGTAAGGTAGGTGGTGTACTGATTGATTTTCTGGCGGCCCGCGTCCCCGTCTTTGGCGATCTCTTCAAGCTTGGGGATGATGGGCACAAGCAGCTGCATGATAATGGAGGCGGTGATGTAAGGATACACGCCCATGGCCATGATGGAAAAGCGAGACAGAGCCCCGCCACTCAACATATCAAACAGATTGGCCAGATCGTTTTGCAAAATCTGCCCCATCGCCGCCCGGTCGACGCCTGGCACCGGAATCTGTGCGAGGACGCGGTAGAGCAGGAGAATGCCCAAGGTGAACAAGAGCTTTCTCCGCAGTTCGGGGAGAAGAAATGCGCTGCGTAATGCTGTTAGCATAAAGCTTGCCTCCGAAAGCTCTCACCCAGAGACGCAAAGGCCGCCACGAAAATGCATCCGACGACGGCTTTGCGCTCCGGCGTGAGATTAAGTCAGGGGGAGGATTTCGACAGAGCCGCCAGCGGCCTCGATTTTGGCGCGGGCGCTCTTCGAAAAGCGATGAGCTTTCACGGTCAGGGCGATATCGATCTCTCCATCGCCCAGAATGACGACGGGACCGCCACGTCTACGGATGTAGCCGCGTGCGATCAGAACTTCGGGCGTAACTTCATCGCCGGCCTGAAAATCCTGAGCCAATTCGCCGACATTGACCGGCTGATATTCCACGCGATTGACATTGCGAAAACCGCGCAGGGTGGGAAGACGACGGAACAAAGGCAGCTGACCACCCTCAAAGTAGGGACCTTTCACGCCGCCGGAGCGGGCGTTTTGTCCTTTCGTGCCCCGACCAGCGGTCTTGCCTTTGCCAGCAGAGATGCCCCGGCCGACGCGCGTACGCTTCTTGCGGGATCCGCGTGCTGGTTTCAAATCATGCAGGTTCATGCCTCTTTCTCCTCGACCGTGACGAGATGTTGAACTTTGTACAACATGCCTCGGATCACCGGGGTGTCCTCGTGCTCGACCACATCACCCAAACGTCGCAGTCCCAACGCACGGATGGTACCGCGATGTTTCTTGCTGTAGCCGATCACGCTTTTCTTGTAAGTAATGACCAATTTCTTGTTCTCGCTCATCTGTTATCGCTCCAGATGATCTTGTATCCAGTGGGGCTGCACGTTGGCCACAGGAATGCCGCGACGCTTGGCCACCAATTCAGGCGATTGGAGCTCGGCCAGGGCTTTGTATGTGGCTTTGACGACATTCAAGACGTTGTCACTGCCCAGGGACTTGGTAAGGATATCGCTGATGCCAGCAGCCTCTAATACGGCGCGCACACCACTCCCGGCGATGACACCGGTACCGGGAGAAGCAGGGCGCAGCATCACACGAGCAGCGTTGAACTTGGCGGTAATTTCGTGGGGGATGGTGGTGCCCACCATCGGAACCGTGATCAGGTTCTTCCGAGCCTGTTCCGATCCCTTACGAATGGCTTCGGGAACTTCACGCGCCTTCCCGACGCCAACGCCCACGCGGCCTTTGCCATCGCCCACGACGACCACCGCTCGGAAACCGAAACGGCGACCGCCCTTGACGACTTTGGCCGTCCGAGCCAAATCTACGACGCGCTCTTCGAACTCATCTTGAACCTCTTGTCTGCGACTACGATCGTTTCTAGGCGCCATATTTTTCCTTCCTTGTTAGAATTTCAGTCCTGCTTCACGGGCGCCTTCTGCCAGGGCCTTGACTCGGCCATGGTAGGGGAAGCCGCCCCGGTCAAAAACAACGGTCTCGATGCCGGCGGCTTTCGCGCGCTCACCGGCAAGCTTGCCAACGATTTTGGCGATCTCAGTTTTGCTTTTACCCTGCAATTCGTCAGCCAACGCCGGCTCTAGAGAGGAAGCGGTAACCAACGTACGACCGCTGGGTTCAGCCTCATCGTCAATAAACTGCACATAGATGTGCTTGAGGCTACGATAGACGGCCATACGAGGACGTTCTGCAGTGCCAGAAATGCGTTTGCGCACACGGCGGTGGCGGCGAATGCGGGCAATACGACGGGGATGAGTTTTCATGGTCTTCTCTCCTATTATCTCTTGCCAGCCTTACCGGCTTTCATGCGTACATACTCGCCGCGATAACGAATTCCCTTGCCTTTATAGGGCTCAGGCGGGCGCAAGGCCCGAATCTTGGCAGCGACTTCGCCCACAAGCTCCTTATCGATGCCCATGACGCGAAAGGCGCGCCCACTCTTTTCCACCTCAAAGGTGATGCCCTCGGGCGGTTCAATCACCACCGGGTGCGAAAATCCCAGGCTCAGATCCAAGGCGTTCCCTTTCAGGATGGCGCGATAGCCCACGCCGACCATCTCCAGCTCCTTCACAAAGCCCTGGCTCACGCCGGTGACCATGTTGGCCAGCAGCGCACGCGTCAAGCCATGCAACGCGCGATGATGACGCTGGTCGGTCGGACGGGAAACCACGATCTGGCCATCTTTGATCTCAATGGTCATGTCGGGATGAAAGGTGCGAGTCAACTCGCCCTTCGGCCCCTTGACCGTCACTTTGTTGTTTTTTCCGATTTCGACGGTAACTTTTTCGGGGATGTCAATCGGTTTGCGTCCAATACGGGACATGGATTTCCTCCAAAACAATATCGCAGTGACAGTGCATCTCGGCGGGGTCCACCGCATCCCTGTCAGCTGCTGAGTTTTACCAGATGTAGCAGACTACTTCGCCACCAACGCCTTCGCGACGGGCCTGACGACCAGTCATCAAACCCTTCGAGGTGGAGACGATGGCAATGCCCAGGCCGCTGCGGACCCAGGGTATGTCGTTGCGCCCGGCATAGATGCGACGGCCCGGCTTACTCACGCGTTCAAGACCGCCAATGACAGGCCTGCCATTCTCGTCATATTTCAGATGGATGCGCAGGGTGGGCTGGGGCTGATTCCTGTCTTGCAGGTCGTATCCACGAATAAAGCCCTCTTCTTTCAAAATACGGGCGATCTCCAGCTTCATCTTAGAGCTGGGCATGGAGACAGTCTTGTGTCGAGCCATACCTGCGTTGCGGATGCGGGTCAGCATGTCCGCAATGGGATCGGTCATCATAGGGTTGTTACTCCTCAAAAATTGAAGATGCTGGATTCAAGATTAAAGATCGCGGCTCGCGTTTCGTTTGGCCTTAGGCCGCACGCCTTGCTCTTTAATCTTCAATCTTTGATCATTACCAACTGGACTTCACCACGCCGGGGATATTGCCGCGCAGCGCTTCGTGGCGGAAGCAGATACGGCACATATCGAATCGGCGCATATAGCCGCGAGGTCGACCGCATATCTTGCAGCGATTGCGGACACGCACCTTGTATTTGCGGCGCTGTTCACGGTAAACCATGCACTTCTTGGCCATGCAGATGTGACTCCTATGGGTTGTTGAATGAATCGATTGGGTGCTGAAAAATGACTTTCATCTCAGGCCAGGATGAAGAGCGAATGAATCACCTGAGATGGGAATCATATGATGCTTATTTGCGCTTGAAGGGCATACCGAGCAGTCGAAGCAACTCACGACCCTCTTCGTCGGTCTTGGCCGTGGTCACAATGGTGATGCCCATGCCGCGAAGTTTGTCAATGCTATCGTAGTCGATCTCGGGAAAGACAAGCTGTTCCTGCAGGCCCAGGCTATAATTCCCGTGGCCATCAAACGCATCAGGGGAGACGCCCTGAAAGTCGCGCTGACGAGGAAGAGCAATGTTCATCAGCCGGTCCAAAAAATCCCACATGCGACGCCCCCGCAAAGAGACGCTGACGCCAATGGGGTTCCCTTCTCGCAATTTAAATGTTGCGATGGATTTGCGAGCACGGCGTACAACCGGCTTCTGGCCGGTGATAGTGGCCAGATCGTTCGTAGCGAACTCAATGGCCTTGGGGTTCTGTAGAGCCTCGCCCAGACCGATGTTCACCGAAATGCGAACCAGCCGGGGGACCTGCATCACATTTTTATATCCGAAGCGTTCCATCATGGCGGGAACGACTTCTTTTTCATAACGTTCTTTCAGCCGGGGAGCCATATCCTTTCTCCGTTAGTCGATAAACTCATCATACTTGGCGCTATAACGCACTTTTTCGCCACCTTCGTCGCGAATCTGCACGCGAGTTGGACGGCCAGCGTTGGGCGCTACCAGCATCACATTCGAGATGTGGATAGGGCCTTCGCGCTCGATGATGCCAACCTGGGTGCGCACATCGCCGGTTCGACGCTGATGCTTTTTGATCATATTGACGCCGCTGACAATGACATACACCCGGTTGGGGTCGTAGTTGCCGAATTTGTCTTTCTTACGAATGACCGATTTCACCTCGCCGCGCTCGCCTTTGCTGTTGCCAGCAATGACCTCGACCAGGTCGCCCTTTTTGATCTTCAATTTGGGCTGTCTTTTCAGAGTCTGTGTCTTTTTAGTCATCTTGCCTCACCTTTCTACAAGACTTCGGGCGCCAGGCTGACGATCTTCATGAAGCGCTTCTCACGCAATTCACGCGCCACTGGCCCGAAGATACGGGTGCCTTTGGGGTTTTTATTGGCATCGATGATCACCGCGGCGTTGTCGTCGAAGCGGATGTAGCTGCCGTCTTTGCGGCCCACCTCTTTGGCGGTGCGCACGACCACGGCCCGGACCACATCGCCCTTCTTTACAGAACCGCCGGGAGCGGCCTGCTTCACCGAGGCGACAATGATGTCGCCCACCGAGGCGTAACGTCGATTGGAGCCGCCCAAGACGCGTATACACAAGATCTCTTTGGCGCCGGTGTTATCGGCCACTTTCAGACGGGATTCTTGCTGAATCATCGCTTTCTCTCCTAAGTTCCGTAATGATGTCGCAGAGCCGCAAAGCATCACATCTTCGCCTTGGTCTCGGACGTCAAGCGTAAAACGTCAAGCGATCGGCCCCAAACGACCAGATGCATTCACGTTTGACGCATAACGTCTGGGCAGCCTCTGGCGCATGCGTTCTCTGCGTTCTACATTTACGCTTGCTCAGCTGTGGCCCGCTTCTGGGTCAGGTTTTCGATAACGACCCAGCGCTTGGTTTTGCTCAGAGGGCGAGCTTCGAGAATACGCACCTCATCGCCCTCCTGACAGCTGTTGTTCTCATCATGGGCATGGTATTTCTTGTGCACCTTGACCACCTTGCCATACAGAGGATGGCGGAAGGTGCGGGCCACACGCACGACCACGGTCTTATCCATTTTGTTACTGACCACGATGCCGGTCAGCACTTTTCGTCGTTCTCGAGCCATGTTACGATATCTCCGCAGCTAACTGGCGCTCGCGCAAAATGGTCTTGATGCGAGCAATATCGCGTTTCACGTCTTTGAGCCGGTTGGTGTTCTTCTGTTGGCCAATGGCCATGTTGAAACGCAGGTTCATAAGTTCTTCGTACAATTCGTCCAGCTTCGCCTGGAGTTCGCCGTTGGTGAGATCACGCAATTCCGATGCTTTCATTTTAGTGACCCTCCTCGCCGCGACTGACGAACTGGGTGGCAATAGGCAGCTTGTGGGAGGCCAGCCGGAAGGCCTCACGAGCGGCCTCTTCGGGCACGCCGGCCAACTCAAAAATGATTCGTCCCGGCTTGACCACGGCCACATAATGGTCCACCGCGCCCTTCCCGGAACCCATGCGGGTCTCAGCTGCGCGCTTGGTGACCGGCTTATCGGGGAAGATGCGGATCCACAATTTACCACCACGGCGGATGTGACGCACAATGGCGCGACGAGCGGCCTCGATCTGCCGACTGGTAATCCAGGCAGGTTCGGTGGCCTGCAATGCATATTCACCAAAGGCGATGGTGCTGCCGCGCCAGGCCTTGCCGCGCATGCGTCCGCGATGCGTTTTTCGGTATTTTAATCGTTTGGGCATTAACATAATGCGTTACCTCGCTTTGCTAAACTGTCATGGGCTCGCCGGGCAGGATCTCGCCTTTATAGATCCACACCTTGATACCAATGACGCCGTAGGTGGTGCGGGCGATCATGTCGGTGTAGTCGATATCCGCTCGCAACGTATGACGGGGGATCCGCCCCATGCGGATGTCATCCACACGAGCCATTTCGGAACCGCCCAAGCGGCCACTCAAACGGATCATGATGCCCTTGGCGCCGGCTTTCATGGTGCGCTCCGCGGCGCGGCGCATGGCCCGCTTGTGAGCGACGCGTCGGCTGAGCTGTTCGGCAATGTTCTCAGCCACCAACTTCGCGTCCAACTCGGGCTTCTTGATCTCTTCGACGTCGATCTTGATGCGCTTGCCAGTGAGCTCGCCCAGGTCTTTACGCAACTGGCTGACGGTCACGCCTTTGCGTCCAATTACCACGCCAGGTTTGGCAGCATGGATAGTCAGATGCACCAGCTTGGGTGCCCGTTCGATCTCGATCTTGGACACGCCGGCATGAGCCAGACGTTTGTAGATTTCTTCGCGAATCGCGCGGTCTTCTGCGATCAGGCGGGTGTAATCCTGCCCTTCAGCGTACCAGCGCGACAAATGCTTCTTGGTGATACCGAGTCGGAACCCGGTAGGATGGACTTTGCGACCCAAAATTCGCCTCCTTAACTTATCGCTCTTCGAGCTTGACGGTGATATGGGAGGAACGGCGGATGATCGGTTTTACACGACCGCGCGCGCCGGGACGATATCGCTTCGTAGAGGGCCCTTCGTCCGCGTAGATCTCTGCGATCCACAGGTCTTCAGCGGCCATGCTCTCATTCTCTTCTGCGTTGGCAATCGCGGACTCCAGCGCCTTGCGAACCTCTTTGGCGGCAGCCTGGGGCATGTGTGCAAGCACATCCATAGCATCCAGTGCCCGCATGCCGCGGATCACATCAATGACCAGGCGCACTTTTTGCGCAGAAATGCCAACGTATTTGCGTTTGGATTGAACCAGATAAGACATATTTCAATACCTCATTTCCTCGGGGTGGCAGGCGGCAAGTGGCAAGTCGCAGGTGATAACTTGCCACCCGCTACTTGCTACCTGCTACTTGCGCCGCGCCTTGCTCTTCTTTTCTTTGACGATGTGACCGCGGTAGAAGCGCGTCGGTGCGAATTCACCCAGTTTGTGCCCAACCATATTCTCAGTGATGTAAATGGGCACGTGGCGGCGTCCATTATGGACGGCAATGGTATGCCCCACCATCTGGGGGAAGATGGTCGAAGCGCGAGACCAGGTGCGGATGACGCGCTTTTCGCCTTTGCGGTTCATTTCTTCGATCTTGCGAAGCAATTTCGGATTGACGTACGGACCTTTTTTCAGTGACCGGGACATATTCTAATTCCTCCTAGCGGCGCTTCTTGCCACGACGCCGGATAATGTACTGATCGGTGCGTTTGTTGCGACGAGTGCGATATCCCAAAGCAGGCTTGCCCCAGGGCGTCTTGGGGCCGGGCAACCCGATGGGAGAGCGACCTTCGCCACCACCGTGGGGGTGGGAAGCGGGGTCCATGGCCGAACCGCGCACCTCGGGGCGACGCCCCATCCAACGCTTACGACCAGCTTTACCCAGCTTGATGTTCTTGTGTTCTGCGTTGCTGACCTGACCAACCGTGGCCATGCATTCGAGCAAGACCTTGCGCACCTCGCCGCTCGGCATGCGCAGGGTCGCGTAACGCCCTTCCTTTGCCATGAGCTGTGCATACGTGCCGGCCGAACGCACCATCTGTCCCCCTTTGCCGGGGTGAAGCTCTACATTGTGGACGAGCGTACCCAGGGGGATGTTCACCAGCGGCAACGCGTTGCCAGGACGGATCTCCGCGTCAGGGCCAGACATAATGGTATCGCCAACTTGCAGCCCCAACGGCGCCAAAATATAGCGCTTTTCACCATCCGCATACACCAAAAGGGCGATGCGAGCCGTGCGGTTGGGGTCGTACTCGATCGAATCTACGCGCGCAGGAATGCCATGCTTATCGCGTTTGAAATCGATCAGGCGATATCGTCGCTTATGACCGCCGCCACGATGGCGCACGGTAAGTCGACCTTGATTGTTGCGACCCGCTTTCTTTTTAAGCGGCCGCAGAAGGGATTTTTCGGGCTTCGAGCGGGTGATTTCCTCAAAGGTGTATCCGCTCATCCCGCGCCGACCAGGCGAGGTCGGCTTGTAGATCTTGATACCCATTGGTTGATGACTCCTTTTGGTAAGCTGTCGTCCGAGTCGAGGACGATGTGGGCGATACGTGCTTCTTTAGCCGCCCACTGGTTCAGTAAACAGTAATCAGTAATCAGTGTACAGTAATCAGTAACCAGTACTCAGCCACTTTGACTGATAACTGATTACTGATAACTGATTACTTGACTTTACACGCCTTCGTAAAGCTGAATGGAATCGCCGGGAGCCAGAGTCACAATGGCCTTCTTCCAGCCAGGCTTGCGCACGGCAGTCTGGCGCAGGCTGCGTCGACGCGTCTTGGGCTTCATATTGATAATGCGCACGTCGGTGACCGTCACGCCAAAACGCGCTTCAATGGCCTGCTTGACCAGGATCTTATTCGCCCGACGATCCACCTCGAATACGTATTGGTTTTCCTCATCCGCCAGGCGGAGGGATTTCTCAGTAAGAATAGGGCGTTTTAACACTTCATAGAGATGCATGCGCTTATTCCTCCTCCGCAACGGCTTCAGGTTCGGACTCGACGCCCAGGAAAGATGCGATCACCTCGATGGCTTGCTGAGGCATGATGATCACATTGTAGCCCAACAGATCGCGCACATTCAGATAACTCGCTCGCAACGTCTTCACGTAGGGCAAATTCCTGGCGGAAAGTTCGACGTTATCGTTGGCCTCCGGCAGCAACACCAGCGCTTTACGCTCCACACCCAGGGCTTCCAGCAGCGCCACCATCGCTTTGGTACGAGGCGCATTCATCTCTAGATCATCCAACACGATAATCTCTTGCGCCTGGGCTTTGACCGTGAGCGCCGAGCGTAACGCCAATCGCCGCATTTTTCGGGGCATCCGCTTCACGTAAGAACGAGGCTGAGGCCCAAAAACGGTGCCGCCGCCACGCCACTGGGGCGCGCGAATGGAACCCTGTCGAGCGCGACCAGTCCCTTTTTGGCGCCAGGGCTTACGACCGCCGCCACGAACCTGCCCGCGGGTTTTGGTCTTATGTGTGCCCAAACGCTTGTTGGCCAACTGGCGCACCAATGCCTGGTGCATGACCGCTTCATTCACTTCGATGTTAAAAATTTCATCAGGAAGCTCCACTGTGCCGACTTCCTGACCTTGCATATTCATCAATGGCGCCTGCATCGTTCACTACCTCGCTTTCTTGACTTTGTTCTTGCGTGCGAGCGAAATGGTCACCAGGCCGTTTTTGGGACCAGGCACAGCGCCACGCACTGCCAGGAGATTCCGTTCTGGATCGACGCGCATTACCTTCAGGTTCTGCACCGTCACGCGCTGGTGCCCCATGTGCCCGGGCATACGCTTGCCCTTATAGACGCGGCCGGGCGTAGAACCAGCGCCAGCGGCGCCTGGCGCTCGTTCGCGATCGGATTGGCCATGTGTCTTGGGCTGACGGTTGAAATTGTGACGCTTCACGCCACCCTGGAACCCTTTGCCCTTGGAGGAGCCGGTGACATCTACCAGGTCGCCCTCGTTGAACAGATCAACCAGAACCTTCTGACCCAGCTTAAATTCCTCCAGCTCCTCGGGCTGAATACGAAACTCGCGTAATGTGCGCACAGGCGGAACATTAGCCCGCTTGAGATGGCCGCGCACGCCGCCCGTAAGGCGTTTTTCTTTCACTTCGCCAAACCCGAGCTGAACAGCAGCATAGCCGTCCGACTCAGGCGTTTTGATTTGAGTCACATAGCAAGGGCCCACTTCCAGCACGGTGACCGGAACCATGACGCCCTCTTCTGTGAATATCTGGGTCATGCCCAGTTTTCGACCGATAAGACCTTTCATGAGTCTTTTCGCGGGAAGGGAAATGCCAGCGGCAAAAAGCGCCTCATCATTCCGCTTCCCAACCTCCTTCTTTATTTAGGATGTCCGATGCCCGAATCATCCGGCAGACGATGGGCATCTTCAACTTGGCGCTGGGCCTTGCATAAGCGCCCAGGCTGCAACTATGCTCGTCCGAGAACTACAACTCGATCTCAATATCCACGCCTGCTGGCAACGACAATCGCATCAAATTATCGATTGTTTTGCTACCTGAAGGGATGACGTCAAGCAGGCGTTTGTGTGTACGGATTTCGAACTGCTCGCGAGAGTCTTTATCGATAAAGGTCGAACGCATCACTGTGAAACGCTCGCGCTTGGTGGGCAAAGGCACTGGGCCAATGACCTGAGCGCCGGTGCGCTCGGCCGCCTCCACGATTTCACGCACGGAGCTATCGAGAACTCGATGATCGTACGCCTTCAATTTGATGCGTATCCGCTGCTTAGCCATTCGCTAACCTTCCAGTGAGATGACGTAACTACTTGACGATGATTTTGATGGGATTGCAGTAGCTACGACTGGGACAAGATGGCCCGGATGGAGGGGCTCCATCCGGGTTGTTTGTCTGGATTGTTTATTCGAGGATCTCGGTAATGACGCCGGCGCCTACGGTCCGTCCACC
>WFTO01000189.1 GCA_015485435.1 Anaerolineae bacterium
ATGTGGGACAGGGGCCCGATGTCAGCATCACCTTCACCAACCAGGGCTCAGTTTCCGACGCACTCCTGCTCTCCCTCGAAAATGTGCAGCTCCCTTCTGGATGGAGCGCAGCCATCTGTTATGGCAATGATTGCGGCTCAGCCAAAACCACGCCCTACCTGCCGCCCGGCGGCTCCACAACCCCAATCATTCGCTTCTCCCTGCCCGACGCAGCCAGCGGCATCGCATCCTTGCAGGTGCGCGGGATTTCTGTCAGCGATCCCGATTACATCATTCGCGTTTCCGTCACCATCCAGCGTTAGCCGTCAATCGACCATTCATGGCTTCGTCCATGTTGATCCTATCCACTATACTCGTCATTCGCATCCCCTTTTTATGTGCGAAGAACGATCTGCCGGCGACAGACTGGCTTGTCAGCGCCACCCCGCCCGAGACAAAAACTCGAGCTACTGTTTTGCAAAGCCCCATCAGTGGCTCAATAGCGTAGTCCAGAGAGCGTGGCATGAGTAGCCCCGAAATTCAGCTGCGGGCGAAAAACGCAGACCGAACCCAGGTGCGTTGGCGGTTTTCCGGCTATATTACTCCGCATTGACGTTAAAAAACGATGGCACCATGGAGATTCAGCTAGCTGTAGCCAAAATCGAGAAGTACGCCATGAGCGAGTCTGGAGACACCGTCGAGGTGGTGGAACGTCCTCATGGCGGCATTTCCATTGTCCTGGTCGATGGTCAACGTAGTGGCCATTCAGCCAAAGTCATCAGCAATCTGGTCGCTCGCAAAGCCATCGCCCTATTGGCTGAAGGCGTTCGCGATGGCGCTGCGGCCCGAGCCGCCCACGACTATCTGCGCACCCATCGCGGGGGCAAAGTCAGCGCAGAAATGATCATTCTCTCCGCCGACATGGACACCGGCACGCTGGTGATCTCTCGAAACACCCACACCCCAGTGCTCGTTCTGGAACAAGGGGAATGGACCATGATCGATTCCTCGGCGGAAGCCATCGGCATTTACAAACGCACCCGACCACAGATCACCGAACTGCCCTTACGCCCGGGCCTCACCGCGCTGGCCTTCAGCGATGGCGTTTGGACCGCAGGAGAACGCCGAGGAGGACGCCTCGATGTGCTCACCTGGCTTCGGAGCCTGCCCCAAACCCTGGGCGCTCGAGCCTATGCCGATGAACTGCTGGCGCATGCGCTGCAGAAAGAACAGGGACGCCCCAGGGACGACCTGACCGTGGTGGCCATCCATGTCAGCGCCCTGACCACCGACAACGTCCGCCGAATGAGCATGACATTGCCTATCGCTCCCAAAATCTACCAAACCTGGAGAGGCGCATGAGCCCAGACGCCAATCTGGACGATCTCGCCCGGCAGCTTCAGCAACAAAAGGATGACGCCGAGCATCGCCTGCTGCGCGACATTCAACGATTTTCCCATCGCTTTCGGTTGGCGGGCGCGCTGATGACCATGCTCCTGCTCATGATAGGCTTCATCTTCTACATGCTCGCCCGGCGATGGCCTCACCCTATCCTCCTCTACCTGGCCTGGGCGCCACTGATCCTGGCTTGGCTCTATCTGCTGTTGCTCCCTGTGCTGTTCGTCATCCGCACCACCTTGCTCGCCTATGTGCTGGAAAAACACTGGGTGTGGCTGGCGTTGGTCATTGCCGCGCCCATCGACCTCTATTTCATGCCCGCGCCCGGCCCACTCTCTCCCCTGAACCTCTTGGGGCGCATCCCCCTGATCTTTTTCATCTTTTTACTTTGGGGCTGGATTCGTCGCAGGGCGCGTCAGGAGGTGTTTTTGCAAGAAGTCCGGAAGAACGCATCCTTTTGGCAACGGCTACTGCCTCTGGGCGCGCTCGACATCGCCCTGATGGGGTTCTGGCCGATCCGCCCGCCCCGCCCCGATACTCGAGATGGTTGAACCATGTCGCCCCCTGTCATTCACATCGTAGGCGTGTGTGGCAGCGGCAAAAGCACCCTGGCCCGTCGGCTGACCGAGCGCGGGTTCAACGCCCGGCAGATCTCTCAAGAACACTCGGGCGTGCCCGACCTGTGGCGCTGGAAACGCGTTCCCGACGTTCTCATTTTCCTGGATGCCAGCGGCGATACGGTAAGACAACGCTATCCTAAACTGAATATGACCGAGGCCTATTTGCAGGAAGAGCGAGCACGCTTGGCCCATGCCCGCGCCCATGCCGACTGTTACATCAACACCGATGGATTAACGCCCGATCAAGTAGAAGCGCAGGCATTGGCGTATCTACAAAAGCGGGGTTTTCAATAGGATATCACGCCATCCCCCATCAAAATCCCTTTGAAATTTGGGGACGTTTTTTGCTTTCACCTATAATTGGATCAGGAGCGTGGTTCGTTTCTTGCGCCTTTACGCTGGGCCCATGCCCCTGGCCTGATCGCAAGCGTCAAGCGCACAACATCCTGACTGACGCTTGATGTTTGTCGACATGGAGGATGTACAAACGCCTTTAGAAAAAGGCCAAGGACAACCAACGGCCATGGAACCATGCCCGTCGTAACATTCCATCAACAATCACGCGGAATCGCGTTGTTTCGCGTGAAAAAAATCTTTGATTCCCAAAGGAGGGAACATTGAAACTCCACGAATTTCAAGCAAAACGGATTTTCGCCAAACATGGCGTGCCCATTCCGGAAGGCGACGTGGCGACAACTCCTGAGGAGGCCCGAGCCATCGCCGAACGCATCGGCGGGCCCGTCGTGGTCAAGGCGCAGGTATTGGTGGGCGGTCGCGGCAAGGCGGGCGGCGTCAAGCTGGCGAAAACGCCCGAAGAGGCCGAAGCCAAAGCCCGGGAGATCCTGGGGATGGACATCAAGGGGTTGACGGTCAAAAAGGTGTTGATCGATCCCGCGGCAGATATCCAGGACGAGATTTATCTGGGCATGATCATCGACCGCGCCCGACAACGCGTCGTCATGATGGCTTCTAGCGAAGGAGGCGTGGACATCGAAGAGGTGGCCGCGACCAAGCCTGAGGCCATCAAAAAGGTGCTCATTGACCCCTTCCTGGGCATGCGCAGCTATCAGGCCATTGAGATCGCCTCAGGCATCGGGTTAGAAAAAGGCCAATTCAGACAATTCACCAAGATAGCCACAGGCCTGTACAACGCGTTCCTGGCCTCCGACGCCGAATTGGCCGAGATCAACCCCCTGGTCGTGCAAGGGGATGGCAGTTTGCTGGCCGTGGACGGCAAGATGGTGTTGGACGACAACGGGCTGTTCCGTCATCCTGATCTGGCCCAAATGCGAGACCTGGATGAGGAGGACCCGGCCGAGACTACGGCCCGGGAGGCTGGCCTCAGCTACATTAAGCTGGATGGCGAGATCGGATGCATGGTGAATGGCGCGGGTCTGGCCATGGCCACCATGGACATTGTCAAACATTACGGCGGCGAGCCCGCCAACTTCCTCGACATCGGTGGCGGCGCAGACGCGACCAAAGTGGCCACCGCACTGGAGATCATCCTCAGCGATCCCAACGTGAAGGCGGTGCTGGTCAACATCTTCGGCGGCATCACCCGCTGCGATGAAGTGGCCAAAGGCCTGTTGCAGGCCATCGAGGAAGTGCAGCCGGACGTCCCCTTTGTCATCCGGCTGGTGGGCACCAACGAAGAGGAAGGTCGGGCACTGCTAGCCGAAGCCAACTTCCCGACCGCGCGCACCCTGGCGGAAGCCGCTCAAATGGCCGTGGCAGCCGCCCGCGGCAAGCTCAAGTGAGGTGAAGCATGAGCATTTTAGTGAATAATGAGACGCGTTTGATCGTCCAGGGTTTGACTGGACGCGAGGGCAGTTTTCACGCCGCCCAGATGCTGGACTATGGCACGAATATTGTGGCGGGCGTGACGCCGGGCAAAGGCGGCCAGAAACACCTGGGCGTGCCCGTCTTCGACACAGTAAAAGAAGCCAAAGAAGCCACCGACGCCAACGCTTCTATCATCTACGTGCCCGCCCGCTTCGCGGGGGACGCCATCCTCGAAGCCACGGCCGCGGGCCTGGACCTGGTGGTCTGCATCACCGAGGGCATCCCCGTGCTGGATATGATCACCGTGAAGGCGTTCGTAGATCAACACCCCACCCGCCTTATCGGCCCCAACTGCCCCGGCCTGATCTCCCCCGGCCAGGCCAAAGTGGGGATCATGCCCGGTTTCATCCATCAGCCCGGCCCGGTGGGCGTGGTTTCTCGCTCGGGCACGCTCACCTACGAAGCTGTGTTCGCCCTCTCCAACAAGGGCATCGGCCAGAGCACCGTGGTGGGCATCGGTGGCGATCCCATCATTGGCACAAAGTTCATCGACGTGCTGGAGCTGTTCGAGAAGGACCCCGACACGAAGGCCGTGGTCATGATCGGCGAGATCGGCGGCACAGATGAGGAGATCGCGGCCGAATACATCAAGAACCACATGACCAAGCCCGTGGTGGGGTTCATCGCCGGCCGCACGGCGCCTCCGGGCAAGCGCATGGGCCACGCAGGCGCCATCATCAGCGGCGGCAAAGGCACCGCGGCAGAAAAGATCAAGGCGTTGGAGGCCGCAGGCGTGCCCGTGGCCAGTCATCCCGAAGAGATCGCGGAGCTCATCGCCGAGCGGCTGTGAGTCGGTCTTGCGTTTCTAGTCCGGTGATGGGCGTTTGGACGCGATTCCGGCGCCGGAAAAGCATTTATTTGCCCATGATGAAGCGGCCTGCCATGAGGGTGGGCCGCTTTTTCGCGTCAACACCACGCAAACGTCCCAGGCAAGTCGATGTTCATCCCGTTCAATCGCTCGTCATCCGCCGCCAGGGACGTCGGCGCGGGCCGCCCATGTCGAGCAGGAGGTCGGCCAGCACTCGCGAGCGATCGTCTTCCGAATCGAAGTGAAGGAAGAAGTGGTCCTCCAGGGGATGGCCTTTGTCGTCGAGACGACGATAGCGCAGACGCAGGCCCGGTTCCTCCCTTCCGCCAAAGAAAATCCGACCGGACGTGACCTCCAACAGGTCCTCGGGCGCAATAAAACGGTACCACATGCCCAGCGCTTCAGGCGGCAGCACGCCCACCTTCAGGAACCGATCTGGCGTCAGACGGGCCATAATGGCGTGCTCGCGGGTCTCGAAGGTGCGATAGTAGGCGATGAGGCGAGTCCAGTCCCCCTCATTATCTTCGACCTCGAAATGGCCCGAGGCGTGATGCAAGAGTTTGTCTTCAGGCCAGAGGGGAGGCAAGGGGTCTTCGGGGGGCTCAGGGGGTTCGAAAACGAAGTGG
Source organism: Anaerolineae bacterium (assembly GCA_015485435.1). Classification (GTDB taxonomy): domain Bacteria; phylum Chloroflexota; class Anaerolineae; order J102; family J102; genus M2005. The sequence continues at coordinate 5,277 of WFTO01000189.1, forward strand.
ATGTAGTAGGAGCGGCGGGCGAAGTGGTTGCTCAGGCTGAGCAATCCGATGAGCGCCAGAAAGAGGATGGAAGCCAGATAGGCGCTGGGGATGCGCACCAATAGAGACATGACGGCCAGCATCGCCAACACCCAATTGGCCCAGGTGTGCATCCGCACTTCGAAGAAAAGGTGTGTGTCCAGGTTATAGAGCAATCGATAATACCGACCGAGGAGACGATGCATAGAAACGCCAGAAACCATGGTGATGATGGGGTTGAACCGGGGTAAACATCAGCCATAATCGAGGAACGATCAAGGCGCTCTCATTGTAGCGCATATTCGGGGTTTGCTACATGTTTCCCAGACGCCCGTTGGCACGATATCCCAAATTTTATCCCAAATATCCCAAATGATTATCCCAAATTATCCCAGATGGCGCGTGGAATGGGGTTTGAGATAGGCGATGGGGACACATCCGTTGTCGCCCGTGAGGGCTTTGGGTGGTTTGAGACGGAGATAAACAGGCGCATCCTGGCAGACGCGGCGCCGGAACGTTTCAATGCCCGTGAGGGCTTTGGGTGGTTTGAGACCGTGAAGAACCTGAATGACGGCCTCGGGTTCCACAATTTCGTTTCAATGCCCGTGAGGGCTTTGGGTGGTTTGAGACGAAAATGAGAGATTTACCACCGTTTAATGTGTCATTATCTGTGTTTCAATGCCCGTGAGGGCTTTGGGTGGTTTGAGACCGTGAAGAACCTG
>WFTO01000190.1 GCA_015485435.1 Anaerolineae bacterium
ATTGACGCCGTGACGCTCTCATGATACATTGGAATAAAGCACCCCTTGAACAATTCCCGGAGGCCGTTTATGAAACACATCAGCGTGCTTACAGCCAAGCATTTGGGGGTTATCGCCTGCCCTGCTGGGGCGACGTTATTCGATGCCGCCCGCATGATGGATGAAGAGGATATCAGTAGCATCGTGATTGTGGATGAACAGGGCTATCTGCGCGGCATTTTAACTCGTACCGATATTCTCCGGGCGGCTTTGGAACGCTCAGAGGACTGGGAGACGCTTCCTTGCCCCGAGTGGATGACCAAGAATGTGGTAACCGTTCCGCCCACGGCCAGCCTGGAGGATGCCGCCCGTCTCTTGCAACAGAAGCACATTCACCGCGTTGTGGTGGTGGAGGATGACCCACAGGGACAAGTGCCGCTGGCTGTCCTCTCTGCACGAGACATCCTTTATCATCTCGTCCATCATCGCTCAACCACGCAGCGATAATGGAGGAAAGAACGAGAGAGTGCAATGACGCGATACCGTTGTGGTTCGTCCAAATTGGCTGTATCGATGCTGTGCATTCCTGTTTGTCTGTTGACGTCCTCTCTGCGAGCTGATGATCCTTCGTTGCCTGGAATGCCATCAATAAACAAAATCCGCCAGATTGTAGGGGACGCGCTTGGGACCATTTGGCGGTGGGGGCAGGGTAAGCGCTGACAGGATCTGATGGCGCTGCTGCTCCATAAATGCCGAAGATGGCAACTCTATCCCCGCTTGTTGGGCAATACGGAGGTAAGGCGCGGCTGGATCAGGTTGAAAGGGGCTGAAGTAGATAATGTCACCTCCATCCAGAGGCATGGCATTTAATGCGGTTGCTGTGTCTCGGACGTGACCCTCCGCAAAGGAGCGGCCTCCGACGCCAAGTAGCACGATCACGCCGATATTTAATCCAGCCCTTTTCATGCGTTGCACCGCATCCACCATATCGGCTGCCGTGCTTGGTTTTTGCAACCAGGCCAACAAGGGCTCATGGCCGCTTTCCAGCCCGATATAGACCCGCCTTAGGCCGAATTGTCGCAGCTCTTGGAACGCTTCTATGTCTTTTCGTTCAGCACTGAGCCCATCCACGAAGGCAAAAACGCCTTGTTTGGCCAATGGGTTCTGGCGTAGCCACTTGTAACGCATCGAGGGCGGCGCCTCTGCAGGCACTAGATGGAATACGTGTGATATCTGTTCCATGAAAGGCAATAGACGACGTTGTGGAATAACTAGAGCGTTGGCGTCTGCCAGAAAGATGCTGCGACGCATCGAAATCCCGGGCCCGAAAAATGAGATAACCTCAGAGATGTGGGTAGCGAATTCTTCAGGGGTTTTGATGCGAAATGGGCGATCGCGATACAGGGCGCAGAAGGTGCAGGTGTTAAAAGAGCACCCTTCGGTCGCCTGCAATACGAGCGCCTGATATTGGTCGGGTGGTAGGATCGAGATCGGTCGATAGATATGCCGAAACCGTTGGACATCTGTTTCGTAATCGAATGCAAGGGCGTGCTGCATGACCTTCAGCGTCATGGACTTTGCAACATCGTTGTCTCGGTTGTCTTGTCCCTGCATGCGAAACGCGCCGACAACCGACGTAACATCCTGGCGCATTCTCGTCATTATCGCCTCGGTCTCCGATTCATCAAGCCACCGCCGCGCTCGTTGATGATTGGCATCCCGCCAGCGAGCCAGCATGCGACCGTCTAACCCACGACGCACATTGACGTCATGGTCGAAGAGGCCATAAAGCCTTCCTGCCAGATCGAAGGTATACACCAGCAGTTCGGCAATGCTGATGGTTAATGCTTCGTGATTGATACGGATATGAACCGCTCGGCCGTCGGGAAGGGTGAGCTGGTAGTGCGGCATGGGATTATCGTCGGGCCTGGTAATTGGGCGCTTCTTTGGTGATGATGATGTCGTGAGGATGACTTTCCACCAGGCCAGCATTGGTGATGCGAACGAAGCGCGTTTGGGTGCGAAGTTCTTTCAGATTCTTTGCGCCCACATATCCCATGCCGCTGCGCAATCCTCCCATCAGCTGAAACACGTAATCTTTGAGAAAGCCTTTGTAGGGAACTTGGCCTTCAATGCCCTCAGGAACAAGCTTGCCCGCAATATTGCCTGGCTGATTGTGACTTTGCGCGGTTTGATAGCGATCGCGCGCTCGGCCTTTCATGGCACCTAAGGAGCCCATGCCGCGGTACTCTTTAAAACGACGACCTTCATAAATAATGATCTCTCCGGGCGCTTCGTCCAACCCGGCAAGCAAGCTTCCCAACATCACGGCATGCGCACCTGCCGCCAGGGCTTTGACAATGTCTCCAGAGTATTTGATGCCGCCATCCGCAATAATGGGTTTGCCCAACTCGTGTGCTGCCACGGCGCTTTTCATAATGGCTGTGATCTGAGGCATGCCTGCGCCTGCCACCACGCGTGTGGTGCATATCGAACCTGCCCCCACCCCCACCTTCACTGCATCGGCTCCCGCTTCCACGAGCGCTCTCACTCCCTCTTCTGTAACGACGTTCCCGGCAAGGATGGGCAGATCTGGCCAGGTGGCGCGAATGCGACGTATGGTGTCAATGACGCCCTTTGTGTGTCCATGTGCGGTGTCGATGGCCACTGCATCCACTTCTTCTGCCACCAGCGCTTCTGTGCGGGCCATAGCGGCGTCACCAACGCCGATAGCTGCCGCCACCAGCAATCGACCTTGTTCATCCTGCGCCGCGTTGGGAAAATCACTACGCTTCAAAATATCCTTGTAGGTGATCAATCCCTTGAGCAAACCATGCTCATCAACAAGGGGCAACTTCTCGATGCGATATCGATGCAAAATTTCCTGGGCTTCTTCCAAAGTGGTTCCCAATGGGGCTGTAATGAGGTGGTCTTTGGTCATATAATCGCTGACGGGTTGATCCTCATGCCGGGCAAAGCGAATATCGCGATTCGTGAGAATCCCGACCAACCGCCCGCTATTGTCCACAATGGGCACGCCCGAGATGCGATAATGAGCCATAATCGCTTCTGCTTCAGCCAGAGTGGCGTCGGGAGGCAGGGTGATGGGGTCTACAATCATGCCCGACTGCGAACGTTTGACCTTGTCCACTTCGCGCGCCTGGTCCTCTATGCTGAGATTACGATGAATTACGCCCAGGCCCCCTTGACGGGCCAGGGCAATGGCAAGTCTTCCCTCGGTCACGGTGTCCATGGCCGCGGAAAGAAGCGGAATATTTAATTTCAGTCGAGGGTGTAGCTCTGTCGACAGATCCACCTCGGAGGGAAGGATGTCGGCATATGCTGGGACCAGAAGAACATCATCAAAGGTCAATGCTTCAGGGATCGCGTTTGAGGTCATGAGGATCACCATGTGCAGATGGAACGAGATGAAACGAGGGGAGATACTTTCTGGCAAAAGAATGGGCGGATGAGATGCCCGATGATAGCACGATCACGGAATCCGATTCAACAATCCGATCATTGACAATCGATGCCTTGCACTTCCAGAAATTGGGCCAGCTCACGAGCCGCCAATGCATGACCAGCGCTGTTCCAGTGCCCATCCACGGGGTAATGAAGCAATCGGTTTTGTTCTTCCCATGCTTGGCGAAATGCATTCCGAAGATCCAATGCAGGGATATCTTCTGCGGCCAGTAAAGCGAGCATGTGTTCATGCGCCGAATCAGGAGAGAAGTCTGGGCTTTGCAGAGGTGGAAAACGTTTTTGCAGTTGTTTCCAGAAGGGCGGATATACCTCTTCAGGAGCGTTGGCCAGGATGGCAACCAGACCGGCGTTCATTGAGGACGCGGTCCACTTGATCTCTGAAAACAACGCACCCGTTAAAGCAGCGGCCTGCTCCCAATCCTCATCATAATCAAGGCGATACGCGTTGAATGTGATGGGCAGATAATCGTCACCCTGCGCGATAATTTGCGTTTCCCTTCCCGGCTTGATTATCCCCAATCGGGCCAGCTTTGCTGCAAACTTGGGAGCCATGATCCGAATTCTGGGGTCTGTCCAACGATAGAAGTGGGAGTGTCGGAACAGCCAATCGCCCACAGGAGCGAGAAGGCCCGGCGGAACTGGCTCGGGTTTAACCACGACATTTTCTCCCGTCACAGGAGGCGCTTTTTCTGGATCGAACGGAAACAATTCTAGCTGCAGCTGGCCATCCACCAGGCGGAAATAGGGTTTGAGATTGGCCCCCATGTTGGCTGCTTCCAGGGGCTGATAGTTGTTCATGAAATCATTACGAGGAAAGACTTGAAGGATAATGAGGTCTGGATGGTATTTGTAGCCCTCCTCGCGCAACCAGAGGAGCTCTTGATCATTTCCCCAACCACCGACGCCGGCGTTGATCACCTCCACCCGACAGCCCTGGTCTTGCAATAGGCGAGCGAGCTGTTGACCGAAGGTTTCTTCAAGCTCGACTTGAATCGCTTCAGTAAAGGAATCGCCCAATATCATGATGCGATACACCTCGTCGGATTTTTCGTAGCCAATATCTGGGCTGCGCAGTCCGCGTTGGTTGATCTTGACCGCGACGTCATATTCGTAGACGTCGTTGAAAGAGCGCCCTTCCGCCCCGGGCAGACCACTCCAACCGGTGATAGGGTCTGGAACCTTCCAAAACCATCCCATGTTCTCGACCGGACGCACCGGCACAAATAACCGGAAGAATAATTCCAGCAAGAGGAGCGCGACCATCATGCTACTTAGGGTTACGCTCAAAAGTATCAAGAGTTTTTTCATGTGTTTATCCATGTTACGCTTTGGATGGTTGGAGGGTGAAGCTTATAGAAAGCTCGACATACATGCACGTCGATTGGATAAGAGGAATCGGCGGGGCATCGCGTCATGTCGTCTGATCGTTTTTTCGTTTGCGCCAGGGGAGATTTGATCCATCCGTCGCGTGGTTAGCGACCAGGCTGCGTAACATGAACGATCGCGAAGGGGTGCCTATTCAGGTATGGGTGGCAGGTGCACGGGAGAGCATTTTTTCATGCATCGGTGTTCCTCTGGTATGTGGTTGATGGTGGGGAGGAGGCGTTGAAGATAGAAACGCGTATATCGTAAAAAATGGGGCTGCCCCCCATGTCGGTTTCAAACTGGGGGGTGAGCGCATTCACGTTGCGTCCACCCGGGCTGAGTTTGGCCCACCAGATGGTTGGGGCCAGTAACACGCCGGGAAGGATGTCTTCGGTAACCCGGGCGGTCAAAAAAACTTCTCCCTGCTCGTTGATCAGTTTGACCATGTCCCCATCGCGGATATGGCGTTTTGAGGCATCCTGGGGATGGATCCAAACCATGGGTTCTCGTTCGCGCGTGCGAAAGCGTTCTAAATTCGCAAATGTGGTATTGAGGAAGTTATGCGCTGGCGGCGAGATCAACACCAGGGAATCATGGTGTGCATGCGTGGTCATCCATTGGGGAGGGGTCCAGGTTGGCAGGGGAGCATAACCATCATCCGCCATTTGTTGACTATAAAGTTGACATTTGCCATCTCTCGTCGGGAATCCTTGGGCAAAGGGAAGGAAGAGTTCTGGTAAATTCAGGCGAACAAATCCTTCGTCCAGCAGGCGTTCCCAGGTGATTCCGGCCATAGTGGGGTGCGTCTGAGTAGCGATGAACGTCTGCAAGATACTGACGTCATCTTGCCCGAACGCGTCATCGCGAAATCCCAGCCCATGGGCCAGCCTACGGAATATCTCACTGTTGGGCAGGCTATGTCCCAGGGGCGTTATTGCGGGGCGATTTAACGCCAGATAAAGGTGACCGTAGGGTTTGAGGATGTCCCAGTGTTCGAGTTGGGTCGTGGCTGGCAGCAGATAGTCGGCGAAGTCCGCGGTGTCGGTTTGAAAATGTTCCAGAACGACGGTCAGAAGATCCTCCCGGGCGAGTCCTGCGCGTACCGCGTTTTGGTCGGGAGCTACCGCGGCTGGATTGCTGTTGTAAACAATCAGTGCTTTGATG
>WFTO01000191.1 GCA_015485435.1 Anaerolineae bacterium
GTTGGTCTCCTTATGTGAAAAGGTGTGAATTGTCTTATCTACTCCTATCATAGCAGGGCATTGTGTCGGGATATTCGCGGGATTGTGAAGAATTGATGAAGTTGAATCGTCTGAGAAAAGCCTTCTAACAAATTAGCGTCAGAGAACCATCAAGAACACGAAGTCATGCCATAAAAAGGGATCGCAAAGAATTCGCTTGGTGATCTTCAAAGGTGGTCTGTGCAGACATTCGCATGATAAAAGTTCTTACTCTCTCTTTGGTCTGAGGTTCTTGCTGGCTCGGCAGATTTGGAGATAAGAAAAGGTTGGTTTAATATATCATTATCTACTGATATGATGATGTGAGGATGCTATGCTTCTATCCGATGACACTGCTTCCGGGCTTTCTGTGAAGGCCAAATTCTTCCGCGGCTTCAGTGATATTTCCCGACTTCGCATCATTGAAGCCTTGCGCGGCGGTCCCCTTACCGTCGGTGAGATCGTAAAAGCAACGGGCTTAACCCAATCCAACGTATCCAATCATCTGGGCTGCCTGCGTGATTGCGGCTTGGTGGCCTCGGAACGCAAAGGACGCTATATTACCTACCGCTTGAGCGATGATCGTGTGGGCGACATTCTAGCCTTGGCCGAGTCGCTGCTGGCTGATGTTGCTCGCGGTGTCTATGAATGCACTCGCTATGGCGAATCCCAATCCCTTTCTTTCCCTCACGCATCCACAGACAAGGAGACACCATGACCGCTCAACGTCTCGAACTGCGCGTCGGCAATCTCGATTGTGAACACGACGCCGCGGCCATCCAACGCAGCCTGAAAGATTTTCCCGGCATCCTCGACCTGGACATCTATCCCAAGGCGGCCAAGGTGGTCATCACCTACGACCCCGAGCAGACCAGCGAGGAGGCCCTGCGCGAAAAGCTGGAAGCGTCGGGTTTCCCGCCCGCCAAAGGGCTTGCCATGCCCGAACAACCCAAGCCCTGGCGTAACCCCAAAGTCATCACGTCTGTGACCTCGGGCGTGTTGCTGTTGGCGGGCTTTCTCCTGGGCTTCATCGCCGCCCCCGCGATCGTCCCGCAAATCCTCTATATCGCGGCCATCCTCATCGGCGGCTATTACTTCGGCCGCGAAGCCATCGAGGAGCTGATCTTCGAGCGGGAGATCGGCATCGAGCTGTTGATGACCGTGGCTGCGGTGGTGGCCGCGGCCATGGGCCAGTTGGGCGAGGCCGCCATGCTGGTGTTCCTCTATTCCATCAGTGAAGCGGTGGAGGGTTACACTGAGGAGAAGACCCGGTCCGCGGTGCGGGCGTTGATGGAGCTGGCGCCCAAGACCGCGCGGGTGAAGCGTGACGGTCAGGAGGAGGAAATCCCGGCCGAGGAGTTGGTCGCGGGAGACGTGTTTATCGTCCGGCCCGGTGAATCCATTCCCACCGACGGCGTGATCATCGACGGGTTCAGCACAGTGGATGAATCCCCGGTGACGGGGGAGAGTGCGCCCGTGGAGAAGAAGCCGGGGGACGCCGTCTTTGCCGGGACCATCAACGGCGCGGGAGCCATCGAGGTGCGGGCCACCAAAGCCTTTGCCGACAACACCATCTCCCGCATCATCCAGATGGTGGAGGAGGCGCAGGAGCGCAAGGGCAAGAGCCAGCGTTTCATCGAGCGTTTTGGCAAACGTTACAGTCCGCTGGTGTTGCTGGCGGGCGTGCTCATCGCCATCCTCCCGCCCCTGCTCATGGGCGGCGATTGGACGACCTGGATCGCGCGGGCTACGGTGTTCATCGTGGCCGCGGCCCCCTGCGCCCTGGTTATCTCCATTCCCATCACCCTGGTGGCGACCCTGGGCACGGGAGCACGCAACGGCGTGCTCATCAAGGGTGGTGTTTATGTGGAGGAACTGGCCAAAGTCAAGGTCGTGGCTCTGGACAAGACGGGCACCATCACCAAAGGCCAGCCCGAGGTGACCACCGTGCTCAGCTTCGACCGTACCCTGCCCCAGGACACATGGTTGGCCGCGGTGGCAGGCCTGGAATCTCGCAGCGAGCATCCTCTGGCCCGGGCCATCCTGCGCTATGCTCAGGCCCAGGGCATCCGCCCGGCCGAAGTCGCGGACTTCCAGGCGCTGACGGGCGCGGGTGCGAAGGCGGTTTGGGATGGAAGGAGCATCTATGCGGGTAGCCCGTCCCTGTTCCAGGAGCTGGGCCATGCCCTGGACGGCGTGGCCGAGACCATCCAGCGGTTGCAGGATGAGGGGAATACAGTCATCCTGGCTGGGGATGAGACGTCCGTATGGGGCGTTATCGCCATCCGCGACGCCATCCGCGAGAACGCGGCCGCGGCCATCGCTCAACTGCACGAGCTGGGCATCCGGCCGGTGGTGATGCTCACGGGCGACAACGAACGCACGGCCCGGGCCATCGCCCGCGAGGCGGGCGTGGACGCCTACTACGCGGAGCTGCTGCCCGAGGACAAGGTGGCCAAGGTGCGGGAGCTGAGCCAGCAGGTCGGGCATGTGGCCATGGTTGGGGATGGCGTCAACGATGCGCCCGCGCTGGCCGAGGCCACCGTGGGCGTGGCCATGGGCGCGGCCGGGACCGACGTGGCCCTGGAGACCGCGGACGTGGCCCTTATGGCCGACGATCTGGAGAAGCTGGTCTATGCCCTGCAACTGGCCCGACGCAACCAGCGGGTCGTGTCACAGAATATCGCGCTCTCCGCGGTGGTCATCAGCGTGCTGGTCATCGGCGCGGTGACGGGCGCGTTGACCCTGCCCATTGCCGTGCTCGGGCATGAGATCAGCGAGTTCATCGTCATCGCCAGCGGGTTGCGCATGCTGAAAGAATGAAATATTACAGAACGAACAAGTAGTTTTCACGAATTCTACACATCAGCCCATTACACTGGCCTTCGAAGACACTCTTTGTTCTTTTTCGGAGGCCGGTATCATGGAACACACATTGAAATTCGTGATCGTCTTGGCATTGGTAACCCTTTTCGCCTACGGCGGATATTTTTTTGCTTACCAAGCTCAAGCTGGCTTTGAGTCTTCTATGAATCGATCATGGCCAGCCGCAAGTCCTCGTTACAACATCCCCAAACCCTCCATTCCCCAACAGGTGGTCACACCGCCACGCGATCGCTTCTTCTGGCAGGCTCAGGGAGACGATTGCACCTATTGAAATGCAGACCACGATGCCAAAAACCATTTTACTGATCGAAGATGAAGCGCAAATTGCCCGCACGTTGCGGCTTTATCTTGAGCGGGCGGGCTTTCGCACCATGTGGGCGGCGGACGGCCCCCAGGGGTTGAAGCTATTTCGCCAGGAAAAGCCTGCATTGGTACTCCTTGATC
>WFTO01000192.1 GCA_015485435.1 Anaerolineae bacterium
ACATCAAGCCGATGACCCGGTAGCCCGCTTCTACCAGGCGTGCGGCGGCCACCGAACTGTCAACGCCGCCACTCATGGCAATGACGACGGTGGTCTCGGCAGGCGGTTTCGGTAGCGTGAGATCGAGTTGAAGTTGCATAACGTGGTGGGATATCTGTTGGTGATGTTCAGTCGGGCAAGATATCCAAGAAGACCCGGCGGAAGTTTTCTCCTAAAATCTTGCGGATGTCGTCAGGTTGGTATCCGCGTTGTAGCAGCCCCTGGGTGACGGCCGGGTATTTTTCTCCGCTATCGAGTTCTTGCGGGGGTAGGCAGCCGTCAAAGTCAGAGCCCAATCCTACATGGTCGATGCCTGCCACCTCCACGAGGTGATCGATATGGTTTAAGAGATCGTTGAGTGAGGCCTTGCGGTAATCTGGGTTGAGGAAGTGGCTGACAAAGGTGGCGCCGATGACGCCGCCCTGGTCGGCAATGGCGCGTATCTGATCATCGGTAAGGTTTCGAGGGTGGTCGCAGAGTGCGCGTGCATTGGAATGGCTGGCAATGATTGGGCGATCGCTCATGGCGAGTACGTCAGCAATGCCTGCCTCGTTCAGATGGGACACATCTATCATTATGCCCAGCTTCTGGCAGGTTTCGACCACAGCTTTGCCAAAGGGGGTCAGCCCGAAGTCGGTGTTGGCTCCAATGCCATCGGCTGCTGCATTCCGAGGATTCCAGGTGAGTCCGACGTTGCGTAAGCCCAGGCGAAAGAATGTGTGTAGCAAAGAAAGCTGCCCATTCAGCGCTTCTACGCCTTCTAGGCTTAAAATCGCTCCGATGGGGCCGTTGGGTGTGAGCTGGGCCAGCGTTTTTTTGGTGGTGATGAGTGTAATCTGTTCGGGAACCGATTCGGTAAGTTGATAGAGCGCCTCCAATCGCTGCAGCGCCGCAGCTGTGGGGCTGGCGTGTAGTCGGTCTATCCCTGGAAAGCACGCAAAGATTTGGGCATTGATGCCTCCTGCGCGCATTCTGGGGAGATCGAGGTGCCCCTTTTCGCTCCATTGGGTTAGGTCGCGTCCGCGAGGTGGTGGGGCGATGGCGTCGCCCAACGTATCGCAATGGGCGTCAAATAGGAAACTGTTCTGGTGTAAATCATTCGTTCGCTGCTCGGAGGCGTTCATATTCTTCTTCCAGGATGATGAGATGTTTATGAAAGGTTAATGATGGCGCTTTTAGATTGTAAATGCGAATGCTCTCGTTGATGGCTTCGATTTCCGCTTCAAATTCGAGACGGTATTTTCGCCAAACCTGTTCCAGGGCCAATAATTCATGCGCCGGGCGCCGTGCTTTCTCGGCCTGATACCAGCGATAACGCTGCTGAAAAGCCAACCTTGCTTTTTGCAGCCGCCGGTCAATTGTTTGGCTTTCTTCAATCCAGGGCAAGGTGTACCCCTGATCGCGCAACAAGGAATAGGTTAATTGGAGGTCTTGACGTAGAAAGGGGTTTTGTTTTATGGGAAGTGGTTTCCCCTGGCCTGCCAGGTTATCAAAGAGGCCCTGTTCATACGCCTCACGAATTTTCTCTTCGACCCAATCTTCCCAGGACTGGTCGTCGGGCTTGCGTTGTGTATCCATGAGCGTTGCGAACGAAACCCCCGTAAGAACGGGGGTCGGAGTAACAGGAAGGTGATTTGTCGAGGCCTTATGGGAGCTCTTCGCCGCCTTCGCTCTGGTCAGATGAGCCCTCCGTCCCTTCTTCGATGGCTTGGTGAGAACGAAGCGTCTCCAGCGGGCGTTCGAGATTCGCATTGTCCAACCCGATCTGGGCAAGGAGATGCCCTCCCACCAGTGAAGCCCAGAAGGATGTAAACAAAAGGCCGATGCCGCAGAGCAACATGCCGACCAAACCGGCAATAAATCCCACAAGCCAGATCACAATAACGTAAATGATGATGTCACCAAGATGGGATGTGGTGAAGCTCAAAATCTCCCCAAACTGAAAACCTGCACTGATTTCGTCGGTTTCGGCAAACTTGATGATGATGCCCGGCGTCGCCAGGAGGAAGATGAACGCATAAAGGATATAAAAACAACCGAAGCAGAGAGTTAACAAGCTGAGGATGCCGCCACCATCAGAGGAGTCGCCACTGAGCATGGCAGGGAAGAAAGCCAACATTCCCAGGAAAAGGAGTGGGATCATCCATACGAGCACAATGATAAAGAGCTTGAAACCTGTGGCGAGTTTATCGCCCCAATTATCCCACGCCGGCAGCGGTTCGGGCTCTCCCTGTCGTACATTTCGAACTAGTTCGACAAAATAACCCGATAATAATATGGAACCCAAAACAGGAATGAGGGAAACTAATCCACCAATAAGAACCTTTTCGATCCATTTTTGGTCTTCAAAGACATAACTGAATGATTTACCAATATTCATCATTTCCTCCTCTGGTTATGATGTTATGATGTTGATGAAAGCATGCGACAGGGCGAAGAAAAGCATTGATTGGTGTGATTTTTAAGGAGAGATCGATGCGAAAATTATAACAGTGATTGAACCGAATGACAATAATTCTGAAAATGAAGCGTATTTCGAAGTGGGGTTATAGTTTTTGTCTTCGTTTTCGATGTAAATCGGCCTTTCCTGGCCAGCTGCTAAAGGGTGTCGGAATCCGGTGGAGAAAAGGTTGCTCGTCACAAAGCCAGGGGAATGGAAGGGGGCGTGAAAGGGGCTGGTTTGCCGGGATCAAGACAATCATGACAAATGGTCCTAACAATGAACACGTCCAAAAGA
>WFTO01000193.1 GCA_015485435.1 Anaerolineae bacterium
CGCTTACTCGTTGCGTCCGAAAAAGCCATCACTCAATCTTTTCAATCACAAAGAAATGCTTCCGGTCGTTCTGTAACTCCGAATTCACGTTATGATAGGGTCCTTATCATAGCACATTCTCTTCATTTTTTAGCTACTTGCTTTAGGCATATATCGAATTCAACCGGCAAGCTCTTTAGTAGCTCAGTTTTTTGCAAATTATACTTTCTAGGCTAACATCATACCATGCGTGCCCGACCAACCTGACTCGAAGAACAAAGCCTTACATCACTTCCCAAATCGCCTTTCCTGGAGAAGACGCATGACCGATTATATTCTTCGTATCCTGGCCAAAGATGCTGGTATCCGCGCGATGGTCGCAGTCACTACTGACCTTGTCGATGAAGGTGCCCGGCGTCATCACACCGAACCGCTTTCAACAGCCGTGTTGGGGCATGGCTTAACGGCTGCTGCCTTGCTGGGGGCGTTGCTGAAGGTGGAGCAGCGCGTGGCGTTGCGGGTGGAAGGGGATGGCCCCATCGGTCGGGTGCTTGCTGAGTCGGATGCTTATGGCAAGGTGCGAGGCTATGTTGAAAACCGGGCCCTGGAAGGCCCCCTGCCGATTACGCGAGAGCGCGTGGCCGAAGCGATTGGAGACCAGGGCGCGTTGTTGGTCGTCAAAGATTTGCGGTTGAAGAGTTTGTATGAGAGCGCAGTGCCGTTACGCTCCGGCCATCTGGATGATAACCTCACACATTATCTGTTGGAATCTGAGCAAATTCCGTCGATTGTGCGTATTGGCGTTCAGATGAGTGAACTTGGGGAGCTGGTGACTGCTGGCGGGCTCTTGGCCCAGGTCATGCCAGACTATGATGAGAGGGCTTGGGCCCAGGTTCAAAAGCGAGCTCAGCAGATCGATCCAGGTTATGAATTGGCCGAAGGCGCGACGCCTGAAGCTTTACTTGCCGATATCTTTGACGGCATTTCCTACGATATTTTGGAAAAGCGAGATGTACGTTTTCGGTGCATCTGCAGTCGCGAGCAAATCAGCAAGGTATTGATGGGGCTCGACATCAAGGAGCTGCGGGATCTTATTGACGAAGGGGGCGCCGAGGTTACCTGTCAATATTGTGGTCAGGTGTATCAATTCGATGTCGAAGATCTGTTGGCAATGATCGAACAAAAGGCCCGGGATTCATCGTCAACATAGCAACCTTTTGTGCGGTTTCCGGTGTTTGGTGACGATGTCGGGGTGATGTTTTGTCTGTTTCTGGTCTTGTCATGGCTTCAGGTTTTTATACCGTCTCGGTCACTTTGCGCAGGCCGCGCGGGCGTTCGGCATCGTAGCCTTTTGCTAGAGTGAGATGATATGTGAACAACTGCGCGCCTACAATCGCCACCAATGGCGTCAGCCATTCGGGGACGCCTTCTGGCAGAGGCATGGGCACCTGCGCCCATGAGAGCGTCTCCTCATCATCGGAGATGATGACTAATTCTGCCTTCAAATCTTCGTGCAACTGTCGAAGTAGTTGACGCATCGAGGCGAACACAGCCCCCTTGGGCGCCACCGCCAGAATCGGGTAACCCCGCGCAACCACCGCGACCGGACCATGCTGAAAATCTGCCGAAGAATACGGCTCTGCCGCAATGTAGGTGAGCTCTTTGAGTTTTAGCGCCCATTCGAACGCGGTGGCGTAATTATATCCCCGCCCCAATACCACGCATTGGTCCATGTAACGGTAACGTTGCGCCGCTTGGGCGATCTTTGGTTCTTGCGCCAGCATCGCCTCTATCCACGTTGGCGTCTGAACCAGCGCCGATTGCATGGCTTCGCTTTGCGCCAATGTGGCGGAAAGCAGGGCAATGGCGGCTAGTTCGGCAGTATACGTTTTGGTCGCAGCGACACTGCGCTCTACACCAGCCTGGATGTCTAACAACATGTCTGCGGCGTTCGCCAGAGGGGACTCGGGCGCATTGGTAATGGCCAAAGTCATATTGCCTTGCGCACGGCCGGTTTCGATGACTTGCACAATGTCGGGGGAACGCCCAGATTGGGAGATGCCCACCACCAAGGCGTCCCGCAATTGGGGAGGGCGACGATAAAGGGTAAACAGAGAGGGTGTGGCCAGGGCCAGGGGGAGGCCGTTGACCGCGCCCCACAAGTAGTTGGCATAGCGCCCGGCGTTGTCTGAGGTGCCTCGAGCCGCCAAAAAGGCGAAACGGGGGTCATTCGACCGGATCGTTGCGGCGATCTCGGCTACAATTGGACGCTGCGTTTTCAGCAGCGCTTGGATCACAGCAGGCTGTTCAGAAATCTCGGCATGTAAACTCATGGGGACTCCTTTGGGATATGGCCATGGGCTCTGAGGGGTTTTTCATTGAGAAGAAGCCATTCGTTGAATGCGGTTCGCGACATCCAGTCGGAAGCGTTCGATGAATTGTTCAACGTATTCGTACGGTTGAAGCGCATCATCTTGAATGAGGGGCGTGAGGTCCATGACAAACGCCAACGCTTCCGCCTGGTCCACTTCGTGAGAGGCAAAATAGGTCGCATTGACCCGACGTCGCGCTAAGGTGGCCAGGTCATAGCGTTTACCTCCGCTGATTTGAGAATCGAACACCCCCAGTAGCGCCATTTGTAGGTTTTCTTGGTGAGATAGATCGAAGACCACCTTATCTCCATCACTCATCCAATCCAGATCGCGCCAGACTTCTCCTCCATATACCCTTTGTGGCCGCATTTCGAGAGGCAATCGGCGGATGGCTTCGATGACTCGTAAAGCTACTGCCACATGGGTGTCATGTTTATCAGTTAAGTTGTGCGTATAAATTTCCCGTGGACGGGTGGCTTGAATCACAGCCATTATGTCTTCGATCGGATGGGAATTGTGGCTATCTTTTATGGCGCGGCTGGGATAATCCAACATGATTTGCGCTGCATAGTCCCCGATAAATGCGGCTTTGCGTTGTTCGTGGAATCGCAGCGCTCGCATCTCTTCATCGGAATAATGGGCGTAAGGCCCTGAGCGCGGCGATCCGCGACCATCGGTAATTACGACCCCGGTAAACCATTGATCTGGCTGTTGAAAACAGGCCAATATGGCATGGGCGGCCATAATCTCGATGTCATCTTGGTGGGCTGCAAAACAGAGATGCGTGGTGCGGGCCAGGGCTTCTGGCTCGGGTGTGTCGTCGGGAATATACACTTCGGCTTGGGGTTGGTGAAGATGCATGATGTTCTCCTTCGATCGGTTGTAGTGACAGGGATGGTTTCCATGTTCAGGATGAGTGCAGATACAACAGTCGGTAGTTGTCCAATAACATGTAAGCAGCCGCACCCAAGAGACAGGCGCGGGCAAAAGGCAGGCGGCCTGGATATAGTGAGATTTGTGGAGCTACAGATATCAGCATGGCGTCGCGCATGGTTTGCTGAATGCGGGATAACCAAGCTGGACCGAAATAAGGAGCGTCGCCGGTAAGCAAGATGGTATTGGTGTCTAGCATGGCGGTCAGATGGGCCAGGGTCCGTCCCAGATGAAACGCAGCATCGCCCATGACTTTTTCCGCCAAAGGATCGCCAGCAGCGAAGGCGGTTCCGAGTGTTTGTGGCGTTAAAGCCTCTGGCGGCTTGATTGGGAGGGTGGTGGGAAAACGTGGTGCAAGGGTCTGAACCAAAATTCGTATGGCCGACGCGCTGGCCACGGTTTCAAGACATCCGCGACGCCCACAGCGACATAATCGTCCTTGAGGTTCAACAACCAGATGGCCGATCTCTCCTGCTGCGTTGTTATCCCCTTGAAAGAGCTTCCCCTGGATGAGCAGGCCCGCACCAATGCCGTGGCGAACGTTGACCACCAACAGATTATCGACCTGCCAGCCCCCATAACGAAATTCGCCAATGGCCGCAGCCTGGCTGTCATTAAGCAACACGACGGGCAACCCATAACGTTCGGCCAGATTTCGAGCCAGCGGGAACTCTTTCCACCCGAGATTCACCGCCTGAATAATGCGCCCCTCGCGGGTGTTCACCAACCCGGGGGTGCTAATGCCAATGCCAACAATAGGTTGCCACGCCTGTTGCAACAAATGCTCTAGGATGTCACACACCAATTCTTGCGCTTCGGATCCTTGCTGGCCTTTGACCGGTCGCTGTATCGATGTTTTGATTTCTCCGGCCAGGTTGATAATGGCGCCTGTGAACCGATCGTATGCCAGATTGAGGCTGATGAGATAGCGCGCATCGTTGGCGACTTGCAAAAGAATGGGCGCTTTTCCTCCAGAGGAGGGGCCGAAGCCTACTTCTTCCACGAGGCCTTCCGCAAGTAGTGCGGCCACCTGTGCCGAAACCGTGGTGCGAGTCAGGTGTGTGCGGCGAGCGATATCAGCCCGGCTGAGGGGCGCGTGGTCGAAAATGGTGCGCAAAATGAAATCGCGATTTTGTAGCTTGGCTTGCTGATGGTCCGTTTTGGCGTTTATCATGGTGACCTTACTTTGTTAGTTAACTTGACTTACAAAGTATACCCCAAAAAACCATCCACAACAAAGGAATTACGTTTTATGAAGGGGCAACTTCCAGGAAATGAGGGCGAAGTGCATCCCAGCATCCAGAACGCCATCGACGAAAGGGGTTCGGTTTGCGGCATAGGCCTTGACAACATGACGTGCTTTTGTTATATTGGTATAGACCACCTAACCACTATACATACGAACCAGATTTTATAAATGATGGATGGCATCGTGCTAGATAAATCTTCCCCCCTGCCCCTTTATTTCCAACTTAAGGAATTGTTGCGCGAGAAAATCGCTGCTGGTGAATGGACACCTGGCGACATGGTGCCTTCGGAGCGGGAACTCAGTGAACAGTATCATATCAGCCGTATGACTGCCCGTCAGGCCCTGCGAGAGCTGGCCATCGAGGGACTATTACGTCGAGAGCCGGGGCGGGGGACGTTTGTGGCTGAACCCAAAATTGAGCACGGTCTGACCAGACTTACCGGCTTCACGGAAGATATGAAAGCTCGCGGCTTAAAGCCGGGGGCGAAAGTCGTGCGCTTGGCCCTGATTAAATCGTCTTTGCGGGCCGCCCAAGCGCTGCAGATCTCTCCCGACAAAAACATCGTATTGGTTGAACGGTTACGATTGGCGGGAGGAAGGCCGATTGCGTTGGAAACAAGTTATCTCTATTTCAATGGCGTCGAAGACCTGTTGAACGAAGACCTGGAGAATCAATCTCTTTACCAGCTGCTTTCGGAAAAATATCACATTACTCCTGCGCGGGCTTTGCAGAAAATCGGCGCAGATCTATGTAGTCGACGCGAACAGGATCTTTTGCAGATACCCGAGGGTGCGCCGGTGCTCAGAAACAAGCGCATCACGTATGAGCAGTGGGGGCGTCCGTTTGAATACACCGAGTCGGCCTATCGAGGCG
This sequence comes from Anaerolineae bacterium, assembly GCA_015485435.1. Lineage (GTDB taxonomy): Bacteria > Chloroflexota > Anaerolineae > J102 > J102 > M2005. Next base: position 5,408 of record WFTO01000193.1, read on the forward strand.
ATCGATATGTTTTCCAGGTTGAATTAAATGCCATGGATCAATAAATCGAAACATGTCATGGAGATAGAGGAGGTTCACCATGTAAGCATGTAAGCCGAGGAAATGCTCTTTTAGTCTATCCCTTCCCAAACCCACTTTCCCAAGGAGAGAAGAAAGTGTCAAAGAAAATCTACGTTATTACACTTCTAACGCTGTTGCTGTTGACGATGGCGTTGGTCGGTTGCAGTCAACAAGAAGCAATGTCTCCAACATCAGCTCCGTCGCAGCCCACCGAGGCTCCCGCCATGGAAGCCACGGAAGCACCTGCTATGGAACCTACTGAGGCGCCTGCTGTGGAGCCAACGGAAGCCCCGGCCATGGAGCCCACTGAGGCGCCAGAGGAGGTCAAAGAGCCTGTGACGTTGACTGTATGGTCATGGCGCACCGAGGACGAAAAAGCCTATAACGAGATTTTTGCCGTATACGAAGCGGAACATCCTGGCGTGAAGGTTGAGTTTGTTCCCTTTGTTGCTACGGATTACAATAATATTCTTGCCACCGGACTCACCGGCGAGGGCGGTCCCGATGTGGTGCAATTGCGAGCCTATGGTGGCGTGCAGCCCCTCATCGAGGCTGGTCAGCTGGTTCCCCTGGACGGAAAAGTCAAAACCCTTGAGAATTTCACCCCGGGCATCCTCAAGGGCGCCATGGGCATCAAAGATGGACACATCTACGGCGTGCCCTTTGGCATTCAGGTGGTTGCTGCCTATTACAACAAGGGCATCTTCAATGAACTGGGCCTGAGCGAGCCCGAGACCTGGGATGATTTCATCAATATTCTCGAAGCCACTGGCAAGGCTGGCTATATTCCTCTCGCAGTGCCCGCAAAAGACACCTGGATGCTGCCCATTGTTCATGATGCCGTAGGCGCGCCTCGCTATGGTGGCCCTGAGTTCGAAAAGAAGGTGCTGGCCGGTGAAACCGATTTCACAGATCCCAATTACGTTGCCTCCATTCAGCTGGTCAAAGATCTCCAACCCTATATGCCGGAGAACGTGGTTGGCGTTGGCTATCAGGATGCTCGCACCTTATTCATCACCGAGCAGGCGGCCATCTTCATTGGCGGCTCGTTCGAGGTCGGTTTCTGGCGCGATCAGGCTCCTGACCTGGACCTGGGCGTTTTCCGGGTACCCCCTCCGCCAGATTCAGTGCATAATGGGCCGCTGGCTCCTGGTTGGATGGATGGTTCATACGGTGTGAACGCCAACAGTGACGCTAAAGAGGAGGCTATTAAGCTGGTGGAATGGATGGGCACGCCTGAGTTTGCGCAAATGTTTACCGAGAAAATCAAGCAGCTTTCTCCTTTGCCTTCGGCCAAGCCCACCGATCCTCTGTTGCAAATGTTTGCCCAGTTCTATGCGGAAACGCCTACACCATATCTGATGCTGGTGGATTTCCGCTATGGCGATCCCTCGGGCAGTACATTGTTAGGCGATGGCCTGCAAAAAATGCTTTTGGGTGACATGACCGCAGAAGAAGTCGCACAAAGTGTGCAAGAGGGCGTTTCTCAATGGTTTAAGCCTCAAAAGCAGTAGATCGATTCACCGATCTTCATCGGCGGGATGGAGGCCCTCCTCCGTCCCGCCGGGCTGACTTTGGCATCGCCCATCTGGATTGCAAAAATCTGGACGTCAAGTTGATTCGATTTATTTTTCCCACTTGTTTGGCTGACGTTTGTCCTCAGCTCGCTTTCCATTCAGCCCTGGAGTGCAGGCATGGCCGTTTCCAAATTCCTGGCGAAACGAAAACCAGGCCGTTTTAAACAGCGCAAACACGTGAAAGGCGTTGGCGGCGCTGCTCCCTCTCGCGGCGTCATTGCCCTCTTTCTGCTGCCGGCCTTTTTGCTTTATACCATTTTCATGATCTGGCCGCTTGTGCAATCATTTTATTTCAGTTTCTTTGAATTCAAAGGGCTGGCGCGCGGTGATTTTGTGGGGTTGCAAAACTTTCGTGAACTTTTCACTCGTTATCCTCTGAACGAGCAGTTGCCTCGGGCATTTTTACATAATGTTTATTTCTTTGTGGGCACGATGCTGATCCAAAATACATTGGGGTTATTGCTGGCGAAATTGCTGTATGCGCCGCGCTGGGGCAAACGCTTCTTCCAAACGGTTTACACCATGCCCTACCTCATCAGCGCCCTGGTTGTGGGATATCTCTGGAGCTTGATGCTCAATCCCCTTTTCGGGCCAATTAATCGAACTCTAAAAACCATTGGTTTGAGCGCTTGGGCTCGTCCCTGGCTGGGCGATCCGGCGACAGCTTTAACGGCTATCATTTTGGTGAACGCATGGCAGTGGGTCGGTTTTCCGATGTTGCTGTTTTCTGCAGGGTTGGCCAATATCGGTGAGGATTTGCGGGAAGCCGCTCGCATCGATGGCGCCACGAGTTGGAAATTGTTTTGGTATATTGAGCTGCCGCTCTTATTGCCGGTGATTGGCATTGTCACAGTGCTCACTTTTATTGGAAACTTCAACGTCTTTGGAATAGTTTGGGCTATGGGGGGCGTGAATGGTGAGCCGGGGGGATCTACCGACGTGCTGGGCTTGGTATTCTATCGCACGGCCTTTCGAGGCGGGGTGGATGCGTTTGGCCTGGCCTCAGCATTGGCCGTGCTGATGTTTATCTTCATTTTCGGCGTTTCTATGTTTATGGTCGGACGTTTCCGCCGGTGGGAGGAGAGTTTGCAATGAGCGCACCGAGAACTTCTCAGGCGTACCGCGACAAGTTAGCGAATATCGGCATCGCTGTATTGTTGTGGGGATACGCCGCCATTGTTTTAGGGCCGTTGTTGCTGGTGGTGAGCAACGCTTTGCGCCCAACTCGCGAGATATTCAAGAACCCTCTCGGATTACCCACCTCCCCCAGCTTTGAAAGTTTCGTCAAGGCCTGGGAGAAGGCGAATTTTCATGTCTATTTCTTGAATTCGTTGATAATCACCGTCGCGTCCGTGTTACTGGCCACAGCGGTTTCTGCATTGGCTGGGTATATGTTAGGGCGTTACAAATTCAAAGGCAGCGTATTTCTTTCGGCTTACTTTCTGGCCGGATTGATGCTTCCCTTCCGTCTGGCCATTGTGCCTTTATTTTTATTACTCAATGATCTAGGTTTGATTGATAATCGGTTGGGACTCATTCTGGTGTATGCGGCCACTGGGATACCCTTTTCCATATTCATTCTCTCCTCGTTTTTCCGTCAATTGCCCCAGGAATTAAGTGAGGCAGCGCGCATTGATGGCGCCAATGAAATGGTCATTTTCGGTCGAATCATGCTGCCCTTGGTGCGTCCGGCGTTGGCTACAGTGGTGGTATTTCAGTTTGTCCCGTTGTGGAATGATTTCTTCTTCCCTCTGGTGTTGCTACGCTCCACTGACAAGTGGACTTTGCCTGTGGGCATGACTCGTTTCTTTGGCGAGTTCCAGACAGACTGGTCAACCCTTTTCGCCGGGATTATCATTACCACCTTGCCCTTGATCATCATTTTCTTGCTGGCGACCAAGCAAATTATCGCTGGTCTCACCGCTGGCATTGGCAAATAGGATGGAGCTTTGAACGCATTGCCGAGTTCTTGGGATTCCGTGGACGCCGTGATGCAACAAGGCGCGACATCCACCTTTCCGGCGGCAGTATTGTTGGTGCAGCAAAAGGGCAACGTGGTGTTTCATGAAGCTTATGGCTGGCTTCACCCCGAGCATCAATGCCTGCCCACGCGCAAGGATACGTTGTTTGATCTGGCTTCTTTGACCAAACTCTTCACAGCTACGGCTTTTATGGCGTTGGTGGTCGCGAGGAAGGTGACGCTGGACACGCCCATTGTTCAGGTGTTGCCCGAAATGAAGGGGCGTTTTCCGATATTGCCGGGCATGGACCCTCATACGAAAAAGCCGTTGCCGCCAGATCCGAGCTTGCAGGGAGAGGTTGTGAATGCAGGACAGGTCACCTTTCGTCATCTGCTGACCCATACCGCGGGCTTGGCCGCATGGATGGATTGCTGCTCTCCTCCCTTGGCCAGCCCTGCGCCATTGCCATCACAAATTCCGGCAAGCGTTCGTCGTCGTAGATTCGAAGCTGTACTTCGCGCGCCGCGATTTGTTTATCCGCCTGGAAAAGGACTGTTGTATAGCGATGTGGGTTTCATCCTGTTGGGAGTGGCGATAGAACGCCTGGCGAAGACGCCATTGCCAGCGTATTTCGCACAGGTCATACAGCGTCCTTTAGGGATGTCGAAGGTGATGTTTACGCCTCTCAATGAAGGCGTTCCCTGCGAACACATCGCTCCAACTGAGTTTTGTCCCTGGCGGAGACGGCGCCTTTGGGGTGAAGTTCACGACGAAAATGCCGCTTGCCTGGGCGGCGTGGCTGGTCATGCAGGCTTGTTTGCGAGCGCAGAGGAGGTGGCCAAGCTGGGGCAAAGTTTTCTAGAAGCATCGGAACGCCCTCTGCCTTACCCCCAAAAGCTTGAAATGGTCCAGGAGTATGCCTGGCAGGGCGCTGAACGTCGGGGGTTGGGTTGGAAACTGCAAACGCCCACGCAGAGCCCGGTGGGTCAGGCCTTTGGCTTGCGGAGTTTTGGGCACACCGGTTTCACGGGGACATCGTTGTGGGTGGACCCTGATCGTGAACTGGTCGTGGCGCTGTTAACCAATCGGGTCTACATGGGACGAGATGGCGAAGCGATTGCCCGGTTCCGCGTTCGATTACATGAAGCCGTGGTCGCCACGGTAGATGCATCTCTGGAGGAAAGACCATGACTTTTTTCGTCATCGGTGTAGATGGTGGCGGTAGCAAAACAGCAGCCGTCATTTTGGACGCGCATGGGCGCGTCTTGGGACGAGGTTGGAGCGGATCCTCAAATTATCATTTGGTCGGCGAAACAGGTGTGCGCGCCGCGATGACCGCTGCCATCGAGGAGGCCGCCGCTGCGGCGGGTGTGAAATCAGAGCAAGCCGCGTCCGTCGTTTGGGCGCAAGCTGGGGCTGGTCGACCTCAAGAAGCGCAAGTTTTGCATGCGTTGCAATCTGAGATGTTGCCGGGGGTCCCCGGACAAGTGATTCATGACGCGGTGGCGGCGCTAGTTGGTGGGCTGGGGCGACGCGAAGGCGTGGTGGTGATTGCTGGCACAGGCGCCATCGTGTATGGTGAAGATGCTTATGGGGCGACTGTCCGCGCGGGAGGTTGGGGACATCTATTGGACGAAGGCAGTGGTTACGCCATCGGGCTGCGCGCTTGCAAGGCCATTGCCCAGGCGGTTGATGGTCGCGATCTGGCCACGCGCCTGACTTCACGAATTCTCGATGCGCTGCAGCTACCTTCCCCCACGCACCTTATTCATTGGCTTTATGCTTCCGAACGACAGGTGGCCGATATCGCTGCGCTGGCATCGCTGGTCCTGCAGGAGGCGGAGGCCGGAGATCTGGTGGCCACCGATGTGGCCTTGCAGGCCGCCGATGCCTTGGCGGCCGGAGTTCGCGCCGTTGCTCGCAGATTGAATTTTCCCAAAGAACAAGGGATGCCACTGGTATTATCGGGTGGCTTGTTGGAGGGAAACGTCTTTTATCGTTCTCTGGTGGCCCAAGCCATTCAGACCCAGGTTCCTTTGGCTCGCCCCCAACGTCCTCGTTTCGATGCCGCGGTAGGCGCAGGCTTCCTGGCCTTATCGCTTGCTGGCAAATCAGCGCCCCCTCTAACAAATGAGATCAGCCCTCCCCCCGAAGGAATTTGGGCTTCGGAACAACGCAACATCTTGAGTCGCGATCTGGATATGCGGACCACCCTAGAGGTGGTGGGATTGATGCATATGGAAGATCGACGCGCGGTGGCCTCGGTGCGTCCTCGTCTGCCGGCCATTGCCGCGGCGGTGGACGCCATTGCCGAGCGAATGAAGCAAGGCGGGCGCTTGATTTATATTGGCGCTGGCACCTCAGGGCGGTTGGGCGTGTTGGATGCAGCGGAATGTCCGCCCACTTTTAATACGGCGCCTGGTCAGGTGGTGGGCGTCATTGCAGGGGGGCGAGCCGCACTGACCGAAGCTGTTGAAGAGGCCGAGGACAAGCCCGCGGATGGGGCGCAAGCGATACGCGATCTGGACGTTGGGTCGTTGGATACTGTGGTGGGCATTGCCGCCAGCGGCCGAACGCCCTACGTGGTCGGCGCACTCACCGAGGCTCGACATCGCGGCGCTCTGACCGTCGCCCTCATCTGCAATCTTCCCGCGCCCCTGGCGGAGCTCGCCGATCATGTCATCGCACCGTTGGTCGGCCCGGAAGTCATCACCGGCTCTACCCGGCTCAAAGCCGGCACCGTGCAAAAGCTGGTATTGAACATGTTGAGCACCGGCGTCATGGTTCGCCTAGGAA
>WFTO01000194.1 GCA_015485435.1 Anaerolineae bacterium
GTCATGTTCCAGGAGGGACTCCACGAAGACCCATGGGTCGAATTCGGCGATGTCGTCGATGCTTTCACCCGTGCCAACAAATCGGACAGGAACGCCCAAACGGTCAGCAATGGCGATGACCACGCCGCCTTTGGCTGTATTGTCCAACTTGGTCAACACCACCCCGGTGACGCCGACGCTCTCTTTGAACTTCTCCGCCTGGGTAATGGCGTTTTGTCCTGTTGTCGCGTCCAAAACAAGCAACACCTCATGCGGGGCTTTGTGAACCTGGCGCTGTGCCACGTTGCGGATCTTTTCCATCTCTTTCATGAGGTTGTAGTTGGTGTGCAACCTGCCCGCCGTATCGATAAAGAGAATGTCAGCATCTCGGGATTGCTGGCTGGCGCGAATCGCATCATAGACCACGGCGCCGGGGTCTCCTCCCGGTTTATGGGCGATGACCGAGACGCCTGCGCGCTCTCCCCATATCTTGAGCTGATCGATGGCCGCGGCGCGAAAAGTGTCTGCTGCCGCCAATACGACTCGCTTGCCCTTTTTGCGATAATATTTGGCAAGTTTGCCAATGGTGGTTGTCTTGCCTGACCCATTGACCCCGACAATTAAAACGACGGTTAATAGACGATGTGGGTTGTCGATGTCAAGGGGAGGAGCGTCCGCCTGCAGAATTCGCACCATCTCCTCTTTGAGGATTTGGTAAGCGTCTTCGACCTTTTTGACGCCTTCGCGACGGACGCGATCTCGGGTGGCGTCGACCAATTTCAAGGTGGTGTCAACGCCAACGTCTCCCATGATCAGGATTTCTTCCAACTCTTCCCAAAGCTCTTCCGAGATCTCATTGGCTTGAAAGAGAGCGCCAAGGCGCCCTAAAATGCCGCCACGGGTTTTCTCCAGACTTTTATCCAGTTTCTGTTGGTCGGTTACGTTGATCTTGGCTCGACGAAAAGGATTGAATGACACGGCTGCATACCTCGATGCGAAGAATGAAAGGGCGTTCCCTGGCGGGGGAAGGCTGCCAACAATACATTATACTGAAAGGTGGGGTGCTTTGAGAAATTAAATAGGGTGGCGGGCCTCCATGTCCATCGCTCAAAAGATGGCGTTTCAGGAAGCCGGCCACCCTATTCCTGGCGTTTTGGCGGGCAAGGCGCCGTTAAGGAAGATGTTGCAACACACGTTGGCGCAAGGCGGGCGCGGGAAGCGCCCCAACGATCTGATCAACCACCCGACCGTTTTTGAATATCAACAGGGTGGGGATGCTCATAATGCCATAACGAGAAGCGGTTTGCGGGTTTTCATCGACGTTGAGCTTGCCGACAAGCAACCGACCGGCAAACTCTTTGGCCAACGCCTCCACTGTGGGCGCGATCATATGACAGGGCCCGCACCACTGGGCCCAAAAATCCACCAAGACAGGGAGATCGCTGTTTAGAACGATACGATGGAAATTCTCATCGGTGAGCGTAAGGGGATGGTCGTGTGTCGCCTTGGCCGATGGGCGAGCATAACCGCTAGAAGCGTGGGTGCGGGCGCCATTGGGGCGTGGTGGCGGAGGAGGGGACGCTGGCCGTGTGGGTTGCAAAGGTATGCTTGGGCCAGAAGGGATGGAGGGACGCTGGCCACCCTGGATCAGATAATCGGCCCAGAGGCGCAATGAATTTTCGGGGATGGCGCCAGCAGCAACGGCCAGAGAGCGGCCATCTTTCACAAAAACGATGCTGGGAAGAGCCGCAACTTTGAATCGTTGCAGAAGCGCTTTTTCGCTCTCTGCATCGACTTTCGCTACAAGCAGCTTGCCGGCGTAGTCCTTGGCAAGCTGTTCGAGGCTTGCGTTGAGCTGATCACATGGAGGGCAATGATGTTTCCAGAAAACCAGGACTACAGGAAGCCCGGCGTTGATGACGCGATCAATGCTGTGTTGGTTGGTGTGAATTGGGGCGTCGAAGGGCATGATGACCTCCTTCTGAACGATGATTTCGTGATTATTATGAAGTCCTTTTGAAAAACAAGACCCAAAGTTCGTGCAACCATGCAGGCGTCGACGTACGCAATCGACGTCGATGTAACCAGGCGAGGAAGAGAAGCCACCCGAGCAAAGGCAAGACATACAGCAAGGCGTAGCGAAGGGCGAAGCCAAGCAAGGTCAGATCAACGCCCCGCATAAAAAGAACCAGGACTGCTTTGCGACGGAACCAGAGAGTCGTCAATCCTGCCAGTATTGAGTAGATGATAATGACCTTTGGCGTGAGAAAGCCTGCCAATCCCAAAAACGCAAAGGACGCCCATGTCAAACTTACGTCGATGGGGAAATCGACCGCACCTAACCGTGTGCGGCAATGATTGCGACGGGCGATAAACCCATCTGCAGCATCGGTGATCCATCCCAGGGTGGCCAACAGAATCGCCTGAGGGAACGCAGCGCGTCCGTGCATCCACCCCAGCCAAAGAATGGTCAGGGCAATGAGAAGACGCGAAAAGGTCAATGCATCGGTGAGAAACGACAACAAACAGTACCGTTTCTCCCTGGCCGCGTGACGCATGGTTGCTTCGATGGAGAAAAGATGTGGTGTGGTTCTGGACAAAGTATCCATGATCCGGTCCGAATCTCAAAAAGAAAGGGCGGAGACAGCCTTTTTGGACGCTCCGCCCTGTTTGCGTACGCTGGGGATTTCCCTTAAGAGATCTTGCCCGACTTATCCCTCGATCATCTTCGGGGCATGAACCTCAATTTTGCGGGCCTTCACCTCTTCCGCTTTCGGGATGGTCAGCGTGAGTACGCCATGCTCGTAGACAGCTTCCACCTTGTCAGCATCAACCGCCGCAGGCAGCGTAATGGAACGACTAAAGACGCCAAATCGACGTTCTCGCAGGTGATACTTCGCTTCTTCAACTTCTTTTTCCTCTTTGATCTCAGCTTTAATCGTCAGCACGTTATCAACCAGCGTGATGTCGATATCATCAGGATTGACGCCGGGGATAGAAGCCTTGACGATGTAGGCGTCTTCGTTCTCACTCACATCCAGAGGCAACATCCAAACCGTCTCTTCGGCGTTCACCAGAGGTAAATTGCGCGTTTCATTCAGCAAGCGATCCATGGTGGCGCGCAATTCAGCCATCTCGCGGAAGGGATCCCAGCGGCGAACCAGGGTCATCTTACCACCTCCTGTCTCAAGATTCGAGGATCAGGACTACATCATGACATCTATACTATCCTTTCTCCACATTAGTCTGGTATCAGAGGAATATTAGTGATTTGTTAGAAGGTGAAGTTACAAGCTGGCGTTTTTATGGGGACGGAGCCAGGCCAACGCCAAAAGTACGCTTTCAATATAGATCACATTAACTGTCCGCCCCCTATTTGAGAAGAGTCAACCACTAGACTTTCCGGGTCTGTGATACCTGAAAAGTCGATGGCTGACGCGATCTCGACGAAATATGGATAACCACAGCGACACAAACTATTGACAAGTTATGAAACATGCCGTAAACTAGTCTTTAATAAGTCCATTGCACTTACTAAATCGAAAGAGTTGCGCATGTTTTCCATCAATGAGAAAGCCACCCAGGAAAGTGCAAAGCAGCACAACCAACGGTTGGTTTTGAAAACGATTTATGACCAAGGACCTATCAGTCGCGTCGATGTAGCTCGCGCTACGCATCTTGCCCGCACCACAGTTTCGAATGTGGTAACGATGCTGATGAGTGAAGGGTGGGTGGAAGAAGTAGGGCAGCGTATACCTGAAAGAGGAAAACCCCCCACTTTGCTTTGTGTCAATAAGAATGCTCGGCATCTCATCGGTGTCGATCTGGCGGGAAGTGAATTGTATGGGACGGTCAACGATTTACGTGGCCAGGTGCTTCATCGGCGATATGTCCCGCTCGCGAACCTAAATGGCAAGAATGCACAGG
>WFTO01000195.1 GCA_015485435.1 Anaerolineae bacterium
ATACCGTAGTCCCTTAGAAAAAATGAAACGCCGGTGCGGCACTCAGCGCGAGCGCCGCACCGAGAGGAGTGATTACTTGATGCCTAGCGTGCCCTTGTACGCGGCAAGCTGATCTTCGCGGCCAAGCTCGTCGGTGAGCTCCTGCCAGCCATCATAAATCTGCTGCATGGCTTCCTCTTTGCTGATCTCGTCGGCCATAAACTGGGAGACCGCCTGATCCAGAATGACTTGCTGATATTTCTGGTTCTGAGGAATGCGCAGATCCAGCACCATGTTGGGGCTGTTCAAGCTGGCTTCGATAGCGCCCAGGTAATTCGATGCGAATTCGGGGCTCATGCCCGCTTTCACCCAAAGCTCGCGGTTGAGGAATTGCGACTGCCGATAGGGGTTGAAGCCCGTGATCCCAATGGTAACATCGACGTTGGACTGTTCAGGAGCAGACATGTAGGAGAAGAACGCGTAAGCAGCATCCTTCACCTTGGGATCAGCTGAGGCGTTGATGCCGCCCGACCAGCCGCCGAAGGCTGCAAACGGGGCGTGATTGACGCCATCAATGGCATATGGACAATTGCCGCCATCACACGGAACCAGTTCCCCGGTGTCCCAATTCAGCACTTCGGTGGAGCCGGGCGTGATCATGGCGCCGGTCTTATCCTGGACCACAGAGGTCTCGGGATCGATGGCCAATGTGCCAATGTCGCCCCAGTCGATGGAGAGCGCACAGCGTCCGGATGTGAAGAGTGCCCGCGTGTCGCCAACATCCAGGTTCAGACTATCGGGCGGGCCATACGCTTTCATTTCGTAATAAATGTCCAGCGCCTTAGAAAAGGCAGCATTGTTCACCAAGGGATCCATATTCTTGGTGTTGAAGAAGACGCCCTGCGAGGTGCCCTGGCTTTGGATGTAAGGTGCGGCGATGGTATGAATGAACCAGTAGGCCTGAGCGCCGCGCTTCATGGAGACGCAGGAGCCAAAATCGGGATCGCCGTCGCCATTCAGGTCCTGTCCCTGGAATTTTTTGGCGATCTCCAGATATTCATCCCATGTCTTGGGAGGCGTGTCGATAAGGTCGGTGCGATAGTAGCCCATATGGAAGTCGCCGTCAAGGGGAATGGTATAGATGCGGCCTTCATAAGTAGCGCTAAAATCGCGGAAGAAGGGAGCAATGTCATCCCACTGGATTTGAGGATCGTTGGCAATGCGATCGGTTAGGTCTTCGATATAGCCGGGAATGATATAGTCCACCATCCATTGGGGTGCAAAGACCCAGGCGTCGAAGGAATTCGTGCCTGTGGCGGCATCGGTCAAGATTTTGGTGTAAAGATCGCTGAATGGGACAGTGATGATGTTGATTTTTGCGCCGGTCATCGCCTCAAAATCGGGAGCGCGTCGTTGGAGGGGCTCGGCGATCTGGGGACCGGTAAAGGTGACGATATTGACTTCCACACCCTCATAAGGTTTGGCTTCTGGCGTGGGCGTGGCAACCACTTCTTTCACTACTTCTTTCTCAACAACTTCTGTCACCACGACGGTCTTTTCAACCTCTTTCTCTACAACCTGGGTGACAACCACTGTTTTTTCAATGACCTGGGGCGTTGCTTGCGAGCAGGCAGCCATCAAAACCGCCAGAACCACGACGAGAAGGACAATGACAATCCCTGTGCGAAACTTCATAATGGTTTCTCCTCTTTTGAGTGAGCGTATGGATGACCAACCGGCACTGGAAATGGCGAATCATTTCGCTGTGTGCGGTTGTCGTAAGAACTTTGGGGTGAGGGGATGAGGATAGGTTCAAATCGTCCGGTGACCACCTCCTTTTCTGAGTGAAAATGAATCGGATGGACAAGTGGTTTGTTGGTTTGGCCCCCAACGCGGCAGTGGTCGCCCCCCAGACTTGCCATGATTCGCCAATTTGGCCGCGCATCGCACTTTTTGGAGCTTTGGCTTCCCATTAGGCCAGCCCGTCTGAGGCCATGCACAGCGTGTGGGAATGGAAGTTTCGCTCACAGATCAAGTTCCTTTTTGAGAAAAGGCGATGAAACTGACGCGCGTTCGTAAGTTATTCTACCAAAGTAGACTTTCGATGTCAAGCAATTTCGAAACCATAATAAAAATTTTGAAACAAAAAAGAAAGCCATTGATGGGGCTGGTTAAGGCGCCATCAATGGCTGGCGTGTGTGGCGAGAACGGTCAAAAGCGGTGGTCAATATGTTCCATAGAGCGGACCGAAATTGGTGCAGGCGCGGAAGTCGGCTCCTTCCCGGTCGGTAGTGCCAAAGGCGTTCCAGGCGCTGGGGCGGAAGAGTTCGTTATCGTTGAGGTTGTGCATGTAAACGGGAATGCGGAGCATGGAGGCGAGGGTGACGAGTTCTGAACCGATATGCCCATAACTTAACACCCCGTGGTTCGCTCCCCAGTGGTACATGACGGAATACACATCCTCGAATGCGCCGCGATGGGTTAATCGCGGCACGAACCAGGTCGTCGGCCAGGTGGGATTGGTGCGCTCATCGAGTGTGCGATGGACCTGGTCAGGCAGGTCAATGGTGTATCCTTCAGCGATCTGAAGCGCGGGCCCTAATCCTTTGATAAGGTTAATTCGGTGCAGAGTGACAGGCATGCCGCCGCGGGTGCGGAAGCGGGTCGACCATCCGCCGCCGCGGAAGTATTCGGTGATGGCGGGATGGAATGTGGTGGCGTCCAACATTTTTTGCGCTTCTTCGGGGGTCACCTCCCACCAGGGCTTCATGGCCGGCTGGCCATCAATGGTCGCTTCGCCGGTGCCATCCAGCGCGGCAGGGCCTGAGTTAATCAGATGGAGGAAGCCATCTGCAGCGATGCCTTCGGGGCGGTAACCGGTGACACGTTCCACTGCATCGGGACTCCAATAGGTGCGAACATCGGCAAATACTTGCGCAGCGCCTGTGAGTAAATGCCCAAACAGCATATTGACGCCGTTCAGGGAATCATTTTCGGTGGCTACCAGGTAGGGCTGGCGAATGCCGTTCCAGTCAAAAGTGGTGTTGAGGAATGTTTCCATAAAATCGCCATTAGGGAAATGGTCGGTCCATTGGCGTTGGCCCTGGAATCCCGCCAGGATGGCATTGCGCCCCAGGGCCTCTTCGCCATAGCCCATCTCGGCGAGCTTAGGATTGCCAACCATGAGGTCGCGCGTGATCAGCATCATCTTGATGGAGATGGCCCATTCCTCGTCGAGTCGTTGACGATCCCGTTGTTTTTCTGGCGGGTTGTAATCTTTGCCTTCCTTTAAATGCGTTTTGACCCAGGCGTAGGCCCGTTCGAACTCTTCGTGATCGTAGATGCCTTCTTCCATGCGGCGGACGAGCTCGGTCATGTCGACGGGTTCGACTCGCATCCCCAGGTAGGCCTCAAAAAACGCGGGATCGACGGTGGAGCCCACGATGCCCATGGAGGTGCCGCCAAGGGAAAGGTAGGATTTCCCACGCATGCGGGCGACCGCCAGGCCCGCCTTGGCAAATTGCAATAGCTTGGTTTGCACATCCTCGGGAATGGTCGTGTCTCCGGCGTCCTGGACATCTCGACCGTAGATGCTAAAAGCTGGCAGTCCTTTTTGATTGTGTGCCGCCAAAACCGCGGCCAGGTAGACAGCTCCTGGGCGCTCTGTGCCGTTGAATCCCCACACCGCTTTGGGCATGAAGGGGTCCATGTCCATGGTTTCCGCGCCGTAGCACCAGCAAGGCGTCACGGTGATGGAAACCCCCACGCCCTCCCGGGCGAATTTTTCGGCGGCCATGGCCGCTTCGGCCACACCCCCAATGCATGTGTCGGCGATGACGCACTCGACGGGTAGCCCGTTGGGATGTCGCAAGTTTTCCTCAAGAAATGTTGCGACAGAGCGGGCCATATTCATAGTCTGAGTTTCCAGTGATTCCCGCACCCCCTGACGACGGCCATCAATGGTGGGCCGAATTCCAATCTTGGGCATTTCCCCGATGAGACGATTTCTGGGAGCGCTCACTTTTAAAGTTTCCATCTTTCGCTTCTCCTGTTAATAAAAAGAAGTCGGAGTAATTTTGAAAGTGTTTGCAAATGAATTGTAACCTAATGCAATGAAAAAGAAAAATGCCCACAAAGGATGGCTGCAGAGCGGTCTGGATTGCATTACTGTCGTGAAAAATGCGGTGTTGTGGTAAAATGTGCATGCCGTTTGGGGCATGTGATTGTCATTAAAGGCCCCGCATGATGGCGCACTCATGTTCTCTATCATTCCCCTTATTCACATCATAGGATGAATCGAGACAGTTTTGCCCGTTGGGTTTCCATTTTTTTCGATAGCTCCGTCCTATCCGTATTGATTTTTCCATTGATTGGATGGCGGGCCGGGGGATGGTCCGGGGTATTCTGGGC
>WFTO01000196.1 GCA_015485435.1 Anaerolineae bacterium
AAGACCAGGACGCGACGCTGCGTCTGGTCTTTCGCTGGGGCCTTTGTGAGGCTCGTGGAAATAGTGTATCAAATGACATCACAAAATGCAAACATGTGTTCGTGTTTTAACAGGCGCCTACTTTGTTCCCCAGGCAACCACATAAGTTTTTCCCTCATAATCCAGCGCAATCTGGCAACTTGGGACAGGATGCGTCCCGGACGTTTTTACGTACCAGGAACCGACTCCATGCTGGTAGTTCGGGTTTCAGCTCGATTTGGGCAACTCCACGCGGGGGTTCATCAGCTCTTCGATGACCTCGTGCTGGGCAGCATGGATGTGATCCGTCATTTGCTGCAACGCGCCCGGCTGTTTCGCTACGTCCTCACCCCCTCTACGCCAGCAGCGCCTACTTCGCCGTGGGCGGGATTGCGGGCATGATCATCGACCTGTCATAGTCGCAGTTTGCAGGCGGATCTGTGCTGATCGCAGCCGCGGCCGGAACCATCGCCTTGTTGATCGCCTCCGTGTTGCTGGTGATCATCGAATCCCATGTCGAGACGTTGGAGCAAAGGTCGCCATCCGCATGACGTCCCAAATGGGGTCCGTTTGACAACCCGCGCCTCTTGTCCTATGATGCCGTTGTCCTCCTCGTTCCAACCCCTTATTCCAGGGAGCCCGTGGCATCATGGCCACCGTGTTTATGAAGTGGCTGGAAACCAGCCCCGAAGGTTATGATCGCGGGATTCAACTCCTGACGTTGGGGCGTATCCAGTACATCAAGGAGTCTATTGCGACCGCCTACACCCATGAGGGGATGCGCGTGCTGGAGATCGGCTGCGGCACGGGGACGTTGACCGTGATGATGGCGGGGCGCGGGGCCCAGATCACGGGCGTCGACGCCTCGCCCGCCATGCTGAGCGAGGCCCAACGGAAAGTGACGGCGGCTGGGCTGGAGGATCGGGCGGAGCTGAAGTTCATGGATGCGACGATGATCGGCGAGCGCTTTTCACCCGGCTCCTTCGATCTCATCGTCTCCACCCTGGTCTTCAGCGAGCTTTCGCCGCAAGAGCAACGCTATGTGCTGGATGCGTGCCAGACCTTGCTAGCGCCGGGTGGGCGGCTTCTCATTGCCGATGAAGTCCTCCCCCAGGGTTTGCTCAGGCGGCTGCTTTACTATCTGGCGGCCGCGGGCGTGGACCGCATCGGCATCGTCGAATTCGATCTGGTGGACGCGTCCAACCTGCAACGTCAGGTCATTCACGGCGTCCACAGCCTGGGCCGCACCAAAGTGGCGTCGGCTGTGGAGCGCATCGCCGACATCAATCCCTTCGTTCAGGTGGACGTATACGAGGAACCCCTCTCCTCCGCCAACACTTTGGATATCCTGCGCCCCTACGACGTCATCGTCGACGACACCGACAACTTTCCCACCCGCTATCTGGTCAGCGATGCCTGCGAGCTCCTAGACAAACCCAACGTCTATGGCTCGGTCTCCCAGTTTGAGGGCCAGGCGTCGGTGTTCAACTACCAGGGCGGCCCCACCTACCGCGATCTCTATCCCGATCCGCCCCCGCCGGGCCTGGTTCCAAGCTGCGCCGAAGGCGGCATTCTGGGCGTATTGCCCGGCCTCATCGGGCTGATTCAGGCCACCGAGACCCTGAAAATCATCCTGGGACTGGGCAAAAACCTCTCGGGCTGATTGCTGCTCTACGACGCTCTCACGATGCGTTTTCGCGAGCTCAAGCTGCGGCGTCGCCCCGACGCCCAACCCATCACCGAGCTCATCGATTACCAGCAATTCTGCGGCTTTCCGTCAGCCAGCGCTCCGGCCCCACCTGAAGCCTTCGAGCGGACTCGCGCCCGAGAGGCCAACGAGCGAATGCGTGCAGGCTGGCAGCTCTACGTGCTTGATGTGCGCGAGGCTCACGAGGCCGAGATCGTCTGGCTGGAGATGACCGATCAGATGGTGCAGCCGGAGGAAATCGATGCCGTCATCGATGAATTGCCCAAAGACCGGGATATTCTCGTCTTCTGCCGCACCGGCAAACGGTCGGTGGATGTCAGCGAGATGCTGGCGGCGCGGGGATTCGGACGAGTCCACAACCTGGAAGGCGGCCTCGCTGCCTGGGCCGACGAGGTCGATCCCGAAATCCCGGTCTATTGAGACGGCGATGCACTGTGTCTCCGCCAAATCGAATTGCCGAGTGCTATGCTGTGGAATTTATCTCGATCCGCTTTTTCTGCATCATCCGTGGCGATTCAACCACTCAACCAACCACGCTACCACCCCCTGAGCATCGTTGAGATCAAATTGTGGGATGGGAAGGTCCATCGGCTCATCGCTGACGAGCAACAGGAGTTCGTCGGGCGTGCAAAGTAATTGGGCGCTGCGTGCAGCCCGATGCACTTCGATCTTGGGATAGTCTCCCCGTTTATAACCTTCAGTGAGGACGATGTCCATGTCGCCAAGAAAACGGGCGATGGTGGCGTCCAGGTCGTCGGAGCCCGATTGTTGGATGAACACCGCGGTTTGCGCGGTGCTGGCCCCCACGACCACCTCGGCCCCGGCCTGGGCCAGGCGGTAGGTATCTTTGCCTGGTATGTCAAAGGGCGTGGGGTGGCTATGATGCTTGAGGACCCCGACGCGCAGTCCATGGCGGCGCAGTTCAGGGATGAGCTTCTCGATGAAGGTGGTTTTGCCGGTGCCCGATTTGGCTATGACAGAGACGACGGGTGGAAGGGTGGAAGATAAAGGTCGGGATTGCATGACAAAAACATATCACTGTCGATGGAGTGCGTCAGATTCGCGTAGGCGAAATCGGGGGGGGTGTGTGAACGGCCGATGAACATCTTCCAGGTTCTGGATGAGACGGCGAGGCGTCCGAAGGGAAAGCGGGACTGAGATCGCAGACGTGGGCGGGGTTTACTGCGGCCATACCCCCACCGCATCGCCAGCCACAACCCGGCGAAGGCTACCGAGGTCATTATGAGCACCATAAGGTTGGCCTGGTCATATTGTCGATTTTGCACCGCGTCGTAGATGGCCATAGACATGGTTTGTGTGCGACCGGGGATGTCTCCGGCGATCATCAGCGTGGCCCCAAACTCACCCAACGCCCGAGCCGACGCCAGAATCAATCCGGCTAAAATGCCCCGTCGGGCCATAGGCAGGGTGATGTACCACAAAAGCTGCCATTCGGAAGCGCCGCTGAGCCGGGCCGCGTTCTCGATCTCGGGGTCGATGTCGGCGATGGCGCTACGCGCGGCCATGACCATGAGAGGCAATCCCACCACTGTGGCGGCGATGACGGCGGCAGGCCAGGTGAATAATAACTCAATGTGCAGAAAACGCACCACTGGGCCGTTACGTCCTAAAATCCCCAACAAGTAGTAGCCCAATACGCTGGGAGGCAGGATCAACGGCAGGGCGATGAGCAGATCCAACAGGGTTTTGCCGGGGAAATCTTTGCGAGCCAATAGCAGCGCCAGAGCCAGCCCCAGTATGGCGATGATGCTGGTGGCGATGAGAGTAATTTGCAACGTCAGATGCAGGGCGTTCCAGTTCATGAGCTTGCCTCGTCGAGGGGGAGATAGCCGAATTGGCGGAAGATGGCCTGGGCAGTGGGACTGAGAAGGAATTGGATGACGGCTCGGGCCGTGTCGGGACGCGATGAGCGGGCCGCCACCGCCGCGGTCTGTTCCAGGGGGTGATAGAGGTCAACGGGTACGTCGATCCAGTGCCCCTCTTGTCCGACGATCTGAGAAGCGGACACAAAGGCAGCGTCCCCGTCACCCTGTTGGGCGAACTGGAAGCTCTGGGTGACGTTTTCGCTGAAAACCAGCTTGGACTGCAATTCATCCCACAAGCCCACAGTCAGCAGAGCTTCCCGTGCGGCCTCGCCGTAGGGAGCATGGTCGGGGTTGGGCATGGCGATGCGCCCGATTCCGGGCCGGGCCAAATCGGCAAATCGCACCAGCGGACGGTCGGGGTTACTCGACCATACCACGAGACGCCCGCGGGCGAAAGGTGTGATCGAATCGGCGACCAGCGATCCAGCAGGCATCAGCTCATCCACATAGCTACGATTGGCGGAGAGGAAAAGGTCTACAGGCGCGCCTTGCTCGATTTGCTGGGCCAGTTTGCCGCTAGAGCCATAGTTGAAAACCACTTTCATCCCCACGGTCTGCTCCAGCTCGGGCGTCAGCGTTGTGAGCGCGGGCTGGAGGTTGGCAGCAGCGGAGACCAGCAAGAGGTTATTTGTCGTTGTTGCACCACATCCCGATAGGAACAGGAGAGGGAACAGGATCAGGAGTAGAATTTTTCCCCGCGCGAAAATACCCTGGTGATAGATTTCAGCTCTGGTTGGATCGCGATGCGTAAAATGATGACGGGTTGAAAAAACCATGCTATGTATCCTTTCCAATTCGGCGTAGTAAGCAGGGATTAGGTTGAGGATTGGAACGAAAACAGTTCCTAATCTTACTCTCCAATTCTTACATCCTGCTTACCCCACGCTTCGGGAGGCCGCTGCGTTTCCACAACGGCCCTACGCGTCTCGGGGAAGACGCGCCTCGCCGGACGAGGTCGGCCCGCAGACCATGGCGCTTGGCTTTAGGTCATCGGGCTCGGATTGTTGGATTTATCGAACAATGTTGGATATCCCGAAAAAAGGCCACGAAAGCACGAAGGAAACGAAGACACGAAGTCATTCAAGAAAAAATTTATCCGTTTCCTGTTGGATTGCAAGGGGCATGTCAGCAATGATACTCGCTATCAAGCTGGCGCTTTATTGTACCTGCGATTCCTTTTCCAGGGCAACGAGGATGGATTGGGCCACGGCGTCGGCTGGGGTAAAGCGGAAATGCTCCAGGGCACCTTTGTCCGCGGCTTGGGCCAGAGCAGGTTCGATGGGGAATTGAGCCAGCAGGGGTACGCCCGCTTTGGCAGTGACATCGCGGGCATGGCTCGGCCCGAAGATCTCGTGCTTTGTCCCTGTATCCGGGCAGATGAAGTAGCTCATGTTCTCCACCACCCCCAGCAAGGGCACACGCATATCCAGACTCATTTTCACGGCCTTGCGCACGATGAGGCTGGCCAGCTCTTGCGGCGTAGTCACCATGATTAGCCCCTCCATAGGCAAATCCATCATCACCGTCAACTGCGCATCCGACGTGCCGGGCGGGAAGTCAAAGAGCAGGTAATCCAACGGGCCCCAAACGATGTCGCGCCACAGATCGGTGATAAGCTGGGCGATCTTGGAACCGCGCCAGGCCACCGGATCGTCGGGGTTACGGATCATAAAATTGGCGGAGACGATACGGATGCCCTCTTGCGATTGGACGGGAATGATGCCTTCGGGCGATCTTTTCATGCGGGCGCCGTTCAGCCCGAATAAGGTGGGGATGCTGGCGCCGGTGATGTCCACGTCAAAGATGCCCACGCGGAATCCCTGGCGACGCAGGGCCACGGCTAGCAGGCCCGTGACCAACGATTTGCCCACGCCGCCTTTGCCGCTAGTGATACCCACCACATGTTTGATGGGGCTGAGGGTCTGAGCCAGGGATTTGGAGAGGGTCGCCTCCTGCGGGTCGAGGCTAAAGCTCATGGGCACGCCCTGGCTGCTCTGCTTGCTATTGCCGCCATTTTGGCCGCGCAGTTGGGCGAAAAGTTGCGCCACCTCTTGCCCGGACATCTCCTTCACATCCAAACCGACATGCTGCACGCCGGGCAGGACCGCCAAGACGCGATGGATATCCTCGGCAATGCCGTCGGCCAGAGGACAGGCCAGGGTCGTGAGATAAAGGGAAAGGTGTATATTGCCGTCTTCGATCTCTATATCACGCACCATGTTGAGATCGACGACATTGCGCTTCAATTCGGGGTCGATGACGGTGCGGAGAGCGTCTAAAACCTGTGTGTGGGTAATCATGAGCGAACCTTTATGGAGAGTTAAACTGAAGTCATTTTCAAAGACCGGGTTTTTCGCTTTCTCGTGCCCGAGGCTGAACGATACTGTTGGCAAACCTCAAGCGGGCCGTCGAGCGCCTTGACCCCGCCAACTCGAAGTCGGTGGCTGGGGGCCTTTGGCCACCTGTCTGCGCAGGCAGACAGGCCCAATTGAGCGAAAATATGTCCCCGAAGGGGGACATGCGGCGGAACGCTCTCAGACCTGAATTCATTCGGCGTACTCGCGAGGATGGCCGAGGGGGCGTCCTCAGCGTACCGCAGTAAACCAACAGTATCGTTTAGCTCCGAGCGGAGGCACGAGCAAAAAACCTTGGTTTCAATTTGCCTTGAGTTTAGGTAGTGTTTCGAGATAGGCCATGATGGCCTCGACTTCGGTGTCGGAAAGATGGAAATTGGGCATAGGCGTGTTGCCCTTGATGACCCGGGGATTGTGCAGCCACAACCGGATGATCTCCGGGTCTTTGTATTCCAGAATGCCGTCTAGCTGCGGGCCTACCAGCGCTCCTTCGCCATCGATACGATGGCAATTGCGGCAGTCATACTTTTCTACCAGGGCCGCGCCCGATGCAGGCGAAATCTCCACCTGCTTGGTCAGATTCAGCCAGGCACGAGGTGGGAAGAACCGTAACCAGATTATAATGATCAGCAAGGCAATAATGCCAATGAAAATCCAACGACGCATGATGACCTCTTCAGTGTCGGGTGCAGCGCCCGTAGGTTAGGCGGGAACAATTCCACACAAGGGACAAGGAGTC
>WFTO01000197.1 GCA_015485435.1 Anaerolineae bacterium
GATTTTAGGAGCGGAAGCGGGAAACCTGGCTTTGAAGGTGCTGTCTACTGGCGGCGTCTATCTGGCCGGCGGCATTCCCCCTCGAATTTTGGACGCTTTGCGACATGGTCAGTTCATGCAAAATTTTATTCGCAAAGGACGCCTGGCGGATCGTCTGGTGCGCATGCCTGTAAATGTAGTGTTGAATGCAAACACTGCGTTGATAGGCGCCGCCAGATATGGCTTTGCTCTATTGCAATAGGTTTCTTTTGCACGTCCAACGGCTCTTCCGCCCGACATGTTTGTTCTCCCAACGACGCCGGATAGGTTTGTGCGTCCATGGGAGGTAGAAACGTTACTCGTTGAGCTGTCTTGATAAAGCTACGTCACACTTGCAGCACACAAACCTTTGCCACGAAGGACGTTACGACACAATAGTCAGGTTTTCGTCGTGCCGTAGTGCCCTTCGTGATTTAGGAGAGGGGAAACGTGAGCTATTTAAGTGGTCTCCCAAAAGTGTCCAAACAACTCGAGGAACGACGTATGCCCCCTTCATGTAGATGCATTGGGCTACGGTATGCTCCTCCGGAGAGCCACGCTCTGAAGGCGGGTTTGCAGACGTCTGGTAAAAGAACGTTATCGAGGCTACTTAGCATTGGGGTAAAAGAGCTGTTGGCCGAATTTGTCTTTGCCGAATTCGGCGATCAACTGTTGCGTGTCAGGGCTGGTTATCCAGTCGACGAATGCCATGGCTGCTGCGAATTTGTCCTGATGCGCTTGATCCTGACTGATGGGCAGCACACCGTATTGATTGAAGAGGATAGGGTCGCCTTCGACCAGAATATCCAAATCGAGCCCATTTCGTCGGGCAAGATAAGTGGCCCGGTCACTAAGCGTGTAGGCTTGCTGTTCATTAGCCATCGTCAACACCGCCCCCATACCCTGGCCAGCGCTCAAATACCAATCGCCCTGGGGCGTGATGCCGGCTTCTTTCCATATGCTCATCTCCTTCATGTGCGTGCCCGATTCATCCCCACGTGAAACAAACGTCGCCTTTGCCTGAGCGATCTGCTTCAGAGCCTCCGCCGCCGTGGAAGCCTCTCGCACGTTGGCGGGATCGCTGGCTGGTCCAACGATGATAAAATCGTTATACATGACATCCTTTCGAAATGGCGCATAGCCGTTCTGGACAAAGGCTTCTTCTCGACGCTTGGCATGGACAAGCAATACATCGGCATCTTTGGCTTCTCCTAACTTCAATGCCTGGCCCGTGCCCACTGCCACGACATCGACCTGAATGCCTGTTTTGGCCTCGAAGTCAGGCAGGATGGCATCCAACAAACCGCTGTCATATGTGCTGGTCGTGGTGGCCAGCACCAATGTCTTAGCGGGCTCCACGACTGTCGGGGATGGGGCGATGGTCGGGGTGGCGCATGCCGAAAGCAAAAGTCCAATCAGAAGGAGCGGCCAGGCCAAAGCAATATGCTTTCTGGACATAGCGGTGCGCAAAAAAAAACGTGAAAAATTCACTTGATAAATAAGCATGCTTTTCTCCTATGAAAGGTGATGATGATAGCATGTTGTAAAGGGTATCGATATGATAAATAAACACACCGTCAAACAAAAAAAGAGACGAAAGGTCTCTAATCTTGAAGTGCAGCTTTTAGACGGCCCAGATGGCGTACAGACAGTTCTTGGGCGCTGGCATCAATGGCTGAGAAGAGCTCCCGCAAATGTTCGATGAGTATATGGGCTTCTGGTGTGAGTGTGGCGCCACCGCCGCCACGTCCCCCCACCGTCGTTTGCACCAGGGGGAATCCCAAACGTTCTTCCATTTCATGGATGCGCTGCCAGGCCAATCTGTATTGGATATTCATGGCCTTGGCCGCAGCGCGATAGAGCCGGTGCGGTGGACCGTCTCTAGCAAGTCCAGTCGCCAGCGGCTCAGGGCCACATCGCCGTCGTCGGTTTCCAGCCAGACATTCGTGTGAATGGTGAGAGGGGGCAGGCTTTGCATGCGAGAAAGAGGAAAATTTGGGTGAATGGGAGCGATTCTGTAGCGCTCCCATTCATTGGTTCAGGCGCTTTTTGCCAACTTGCCGGTACTATGCCAGACCACAGGTTGATCGAATTCGTTGAGTAACAGCGGGCGAGTGTTTTGGGTGATATTCTCGGCGTTGACCACACATTTCACCACATCCTCGCGCCCAGGGATTTCATACATGACATCCAGGAGCACGCTTTCGACGATGGTGCGAAGTCCACGTGCGCCCGTTTTATGACGCATGGCTTCCACAGCCACGGCTCGTAAGGCTTCGGGCGTTAAGATAAGCTCCACGCCATCCAGCGCCAACAGGCGTTGATATTGTCGAACCACGGCATTTTTGGGTTGCGTGAGGATGGCGATGAGCGCTTCTTCATCCAGCGGCTCCAAATTGACGACCACCGGAAGGCGCCCGACAAATTCGGGAATGAGGCCATAGGCCAGCAAGTCTTCAGGACTAACTTGCGAGAGCAGTTGCGTTCGACGCTTTTCTAACGCTGCCTTTTCCATGGGCGCGCCGCCGAATCCGAGGCGGCCTTGCGCCCCCACGCGCTTGGCAATGATCTCCTCGATGCCCGCGAAAGCGCCTCCGGCGATAAAGAGGATGTTGCTGGTGTCAATGGCGATGAGTTCCTGCTGAGGGTGTTTTCTGCCACCCTGGGGAGGCACATTGGCCACCGTGCCTTCGATAATTTTCAGAAGGGCTTGCTGCACACCTTCGCCAGACACATCGCGGGTAATAGAGGGATTGCCCCCTGACTTGCGGGCGATTTTATCGATCTCATCGATGTAAACGATGCCGATCTCGGCGCGTTGGACATCCCAATCTGCGGCTTGCAACAGGCGGACCAGAATGTTTTCGACGTCGTCGCCCACGTATCCCGCCTCGGTCAGGCTGGTGGCGTCGGCGATGGTGAAGGGGACGTCGAGAATCCGGGCGAGGGTTTGGGCCAGGAGCGTTTTTCCACTGC
>WFTO01000198.1 GCA_015485435.1 Anaerolineae bacterium
ACCGAGGCGATCATGGCCAGGGTGGCCGCGCAGACGTAACCTGACAGGTCCCCGCCAAGAACTGCAAAAACAGGTCCTTTTCGTAGCAGCACAACGTTTCAGCGTAAAAGCCAGCGCAGCAAAAGGGACCTGTCAGGTTGGCCGGAGGAGCGATGCATGTCGTCACCAAAAGCGCTCTTGCTCGACCAGTTTTATCACATTTTCATTCATGGCATCGAGCCCCTTTCGCTTTTTCGGCAACAACGCGACTATTATCGTTTTCTGCGCCTGTATGTCAAACACATTGAGCCCATTGCTGACACATTTGCATTCTGTCTATTGCCGAATCACGCCCATTTTCTCATTCACACGAAAGCGCCTCACGAGCAAGCATTATCTTCCAGATCGAGAACGCCGCGACAGCCAAGCCAACACTTTTCTAACCTGTTGAATGCATACGCCCGATATTACAACCTCAAATATCGCCGTTCGGGCCCGCTGTTTCAACGTCCGTTTGGCAGAAAGGAAATCGATTCGGTGGGCTATTTCAAAATGCTGGTGGTTTACATCCATCGGAATGCCCAGCATCATGGTCTGGTCGATGATTTTCGGGACTGGCCCTATACATCTTATCATCTCTTCTTCACGGAGAAACCCACGCGTCTGAAAAGAGAAACCGCGCTTGGCTGGTTCTCCGACCTTGACTCGTTCGTGGTAGGGCATACTACGCCCGTTGATTTTAGCGACATTGCAGAATTCACTTTTGATGATTGACCTGACAGGTCCCCTGCCAAAAGGCGCGTCCGACAGATCATTCCCATTCCGGCGGTAGTATCTTCCTCAGAAATTGTCTGCAGGGACCTGTCAGGTTTGCGGTTGTACGTTTACAAAATCGGGATACACAATCTCCATAGGACCCAACACCTCGGGCGGGTTCCATTTTTCGTCCAGAATATTGGTGCTCACCTCGGTCACCTCTGAGTTGGCTCCCTTGATGGCCCGTTCCACCTTGAGCTTGATGAAGGGAGCCATGGGGCAAAAGGGCGTAGTTAGTACCAAATCGATGGTGACCCGCGTTCCTTCGATTTCCACCCGCTTCACCATATTTAACTCGACGATATTCATGGTGAATTCGGGATCGTATACTGTGCGTAGCGCGGTGAAAACAGCCTGTTCGGTGATCATCTACACTTCTCGTTTTTGTCGGTTTGGGATGGTTGGTTTCGCTGGATGCGGGCCAAAGCCTGTCGCCCCCGCTGTCTCAGCACCGAATCGGTGGAGTCGGCTGCGCACTGGGCGAGGGATGACGCATTGGGCGCACATAATGTCGCCATGATGGCCCGCTGCACCAGCAAACCGTCTTCCTTCAATGCCCGTCCCAATAAGGACAGATCGGCATCATTGCACAGTGCAGACAGAGCCATGAACGCTGCCGCACGCACAGCCTCGTTCTCATGGTCGAACCAGATCTGGATAGCCGCCCGATTCATGGGATCGGGTAAACGGGCAAGCACTTCGAGCAAAGCGATGGCGGTCTCAGATGAGGGGGATTGGGCGAGAGCTTGGCGGACAGGCTCCAGTACGATGGTTGGTCCCCAGGAGACCAGCGCATCCACCGCAGCCGCCCGCACCATGACATCCTCATCCCTCATCAAAGCGATGAGTTGGGGCAACAGGTCGGCGCGAGGGCGATCGACGAGGGCGTGCACGGCGCGCCAGCGCGTTACTGCATCCTCCGATGCAAGCTGATCGGCGGTGATGGGCGTTGGTGCTAACCGGGTGAACTGCATCCGGAGCGCCCCCCATTTGTTCCTGGCTTCATCCAGCCAGCGATCAAGGCCGGACATGACCCTCCCCCAGGATGATCCACTTGTAGGTGGTGAGCTCTTTCAGGCCCATGGGCCCGCGGGCGTGCAGCTTCTGCGTGCTGATGGCCACCTCCGCGCCGAGGCCGAGTTGTGCACCGTCGGTGAAGCGGGTGGATGCGTTCACATACACCGCGGCGCTGTCCACTTCATCCAGAAAACGCTGGGCGTTGCCCCAATCGTTGGTGAGGATGCTATCGGAATGATGGGTGCTGTGCTGGTCGATGTGATCCAAGGCCTGATCCAGGTCGGAAACGACGCGTAAGCTGAGGACCAGCGAAAGCCATTCGGTGTCGAAATCGTCGGGGCCCGCTGGCTGCACCGCGGGATGGTCCCCCACGATGGACAGAGCCCGCTCCTCCGCTCGAAAAGTGACGCCATCTTGGGCCAATCTGTCCACCACCTTGGGTAGCAGCGTTTCGGCCACGGCCTCATGCACTAGCAATGTGTCCAGAGCGTTGCATACGCTGGGACGCTGGGTTTTGGCATTATGGATGATTGGCACGGCCTGTTTCAGGTCGGCGCTGGCATCCACGAAAATATGGCAGATGCCAATGCCGCCAGTGATAACAGGAATGGTACTGTGCTGACGGCAGTATTCATGCAGGCCTGCGCCTCCTCGCGGGATGATCATGTCCACATATTTGTCCAGTTTGAGGAGGTGCCCGACCATAGCCCGGTCGGGGTTATCGATATATTGCACCGCATCCCGAGGGAGATCTGTTTTCTCCAGAGCCTCATGGATGACTTCCATGATGGCAAGATTGCTGCGTCGGATTTCGCTACTGCCTCGCATAATGGTGGCGTTGCCTGTCTTCAGACTCAGTGCCGCGATATCCACCGTAACGTTAGGACGGGCTTCGTAGATGAGACCAATAACACCCAGGGGCGTTCGACGTTTGTGGATGCGGAGGCCGTTCGGTAAAACTCGGCCATCGAACTCCTCTCCGACCGGATCCGGGAGCGATGCTACATTACGCGTGTCATTGGCAATGCTATGTAATCGTGCTGGCGTCAGTGTCATGCGATCAATGAGATTCGCCCGGAGACCGGCAGCTTTGCCATCAGCGATGTCTCGTGCATTGGCATCGAGAATCGCATCCTGATGGGCTAGCAGACCATCGGCAATCGCATGGAGCAACCGATTTTTCAGATCGGTGGAAGTTCGCGCCAGGACGCGAGCTGCATCTCTTGCGCGTTGACCCATAGGGTTCAGAGGGTTTGCGGACATGCTTTCACTCATCGGTTGAAATCAATCATGTGTGGAGCTAAGGTTTGAGATTACGATACTAAAGTAACACGAGATCATTGCGATGTATAACCGTTGGGCCGTAAGTGTACCCTAAAATCGTTTCGATGTCATCTGAATGATGGCGAGCAATGCGCCGAATGTCAGTGGACGTATAGCGGACCAGGCCTCGAGCGATTTCACGTCCCGATTGCGTGTAAACGCTGACCGTATCTCCTCGTTGAAACGTTCCTTCAACCCTCACAATGCCAATGGGTAGCAGACTCCGTCCCATACGGCGCAAGGCCTCTGCTGCGCCATCATCCACGAAAATACGTCCGGACGTGGTGTAACCGGCAAGAATCCATCGCTTCCGATGCTCCAAATGGTCGCTGCGGGGCAGAAATCGGGTGCCGATGGCTTCTCCTCTCGCCAGGCGCAAGAGCACATCGGGTTCACTTCCTGCTGCGATAATCACTTCTGTGCCGGCGCGTGTGGCGGTTTCTGCTGCATGGATTTTGGTCGCCATCCCACCTGTGCCAAGCTCTGTCCCCGCGCCACCGGCGCTGGCAAAGATGGTCTCATCGATCTTTCGGACTTCGGGGATGAGGCGGGCGTTTGGATCGGAGCGGGGATCGGCGGTGAAAAGACCTGGTTGGTCGGTCAAAAGGATGAGCAAGTCTGCTTCCGCCAGGGTAGCGACCATGGCGGAAAGATTGTCATTATCACCAACGCGAATCTCTTCTGCTGTGACGGTGTCATTTTCGTTTACAATGGGGATCGCTCGATGTCGAAGAAGTGCATTGAGCGTCTGTCGGGCGTTGAGGTATCGACGACGTCCTTGAAGATCCTCGCGAGTGAGAAGCATCTGGGCGACCGGAATATTGTAGATGTCGAAGTATTGCTGGTAAATGCCCATCAGCCGTGGTTGTCCGACAGCGCTGAGCATTTGTTTGGCTGGCACGTCTGGAGGCAGATCAGGAAAACCCATTTGTTCTTTGCCCGCAGCCATGGCGCCCGAACTGACTAAGATGAGTTCTTTTCCCTGGGTGTGTAACAAGGAACATTGCCGCACTAATTCAATAAGGCGGGGACGGTTGAGGAAGGGCGTGCCCGCAGTAAGGACGCTTGTTCCCAGTTTGATGACAATCCGTTTTGGCTGTGTAATCATTGGCAACTCATTCCATACATGACCCAGGGTAGCCGTGTCCTCTGGTGTTCCACTGTTCAAAGACAATGAAAGAGTTGGCGCCAGAGAACGCTTCTCTTCTCTCCTGCGTAAACGTCATTTACAAGCGAAATAACCCCGCAATGGTTTCGCCGCGTAATCGATCAAGCTCATCGCCCCATGAGGCCAAAAGATTTTCCAACATGGCCATCAGATTTGCATCTTCAGGCACTTCGCCTGGCAAAAAGCGTTGTAGTAGGTTGTATACGCTTTCTTCCCAGAGTTCGCGCGCCATTTCCGCCTCCTGGAGCTGAAATGCCAAGGCCTCCAGGTCTTCCCGGGTGGCCTGGGGCGCCATGCCTGTAGCGATGATCCCGGCTTCGGGCCATTGGAGATAGCGATGGGGGTTGGTGTAGCCATACCATCCGTCTCCTTTGTCATATGGTTCAACCCGCATGCCAAAATGCAGATGGGGGCCGGTGCTAAAGCCTGAATTGCCTGAAAGTGCGATGACTTGGCCCTGTTCGACCGGTTGGTTTAACACCACTTTGAATTCACTTAAATGGGCGTAGAGAGTTTGTCCCCATGCATGTTGGATTTTAATATGTTTGCCGAAGCCTTCCGGACGATTTTCTACGCGGATGACAAAACCTTCATCTACAGCCAATATTTCCTGGCCTTCGGGCATGCTCCAATCGAGGCCATTATGTCCAGGCAGGCCGAACCGGTGATAAAGACGTGGGTTTTCGCCAAACGCCTGCGTGAGGCGAAATTCTCCTTTAAATGGAAGGGGTGTCAGCACTTGTTTAGGGTGAACGGTCTTGACTGAGCCATCACCATTCTCGATAATCATCGTGGCACCACGGAAAGGGAGCGCAAATTAACGTATTGTGTGAGGAATTCTGGGTGGTTTCAGATGATGCTGGATGCGAGAACATCAAACATGTCTATTTTTGAGGGCACAATGGTCGCAACATCTTCCAGGTATACAATCCTGCATTGTGACCATC
>WFTO01000199.1 GCA_015485435.1 Anaerolineae bacterium
ACCGGCCAATGGCTCGCCCCGATATTCCGCCAACAGCAGCAGAGCGCGTCCCTCTTCCGACGCAAATAAACGCCAAAATGTCCGATAATAGTCGGGAGCATGTACACCAAAGGTCTTTCGCTCCCCGGTCATCTGCATTAGTTCAATAAATTTTTCCAAATCGGCTTCATTGCCCTCGCGAACCACGACGCCTTTTCTCCCGGCGAGACGAATGTTATAACGCCATTTCTGTTTCATACGCGCCAGAATGGTTTCTTCATCAGGGGTAAGATCAATCCACACCGTTGTACGAGGTTGAATGCATTTCCTGGAAGGGATGAATCCTAATTCGGCCAGGATGTGTCGATGCGCGGCGGTATCGCGCAATTCCGGTTCCATCCGCAGCAGAAGCGCTCCCTGTCGCCGAGTGTGCGTGTAGAGGGCATGCATGAATGTTGTAACTTGATCGGGCTGGCGCCAATCGACCAGGGGGCCTTTTGGCACGTACGCAAAACGGGGCGCCAGAGGCCCCAAACCTGGGAGCAGACGCAACAAAACCTGGGCGCCCGCCACCAATTGGGCGCCCCGCTTCAAGCCCACCACAAACGATCGCCAACCAAAAGTCTCTTTCAACGTCCCCCATCCACTTAGCTGAAGAAAGTGCCCGTCAGGATGCGATTCAACAAACGCATCCCATACGCGGGGATCCCACTCTGCAGCCTGGCTGGTGACGGTCTGGTAAGATTGAGTCATATAGGAAGATCATGGGCGCGGGAAGTATGCAGGGAGGAGCGCCACATTGCGTGGCAGACTAGAGATCCACGCTTTTGGGAGAATCATCTCACAGTATGGCATGTGACAAGATAATGCATCATCTCATTGGGCGAATGCTTTCCCAACACCATAGGTTCTTTCCCATGGCATGAAACTGATGCGCTCAACAACATGCCAGTATAATTCGAAGCCCAACTATACAGCGCCGCGGCCATATCGCGTAACGTTTCTTTTCCAGAAGTGATTTCCACATCTCCGGCTTCGGTCAGAACAAACGCATCCACTTGCGGCACTTTTAATAGCGTCTCTTCCAATTGAATCTGTTGCTCTTCCGTAAGTTTGGGGATGTGCAAGGTGAATGTCAACATTGTCGAGAATCCTCCATAAGCCAGAAAGCAGTGGCCGGGTTTTGCAGGCGCATCATCAAATGCGTCGGCTAAATGGGATCTTGGCCGACCAAAGGCCCGAGGGCGAAGGTGTGGCCGAAGGAGTAGAACAACAGCTGCAATTGTTCCAGATTCACATCACCTCGTTCATCAGCCAGCTCAGGCGCGACCTCCAGAACCAATATTTTTGAGATAAACAGATAAAGGTCATCCACCCTGACCACATGTTCCACCTCGCACTCGATGTTCAAAGGACATTCCTCAATCAGTGGCGTTCTGATATGTGCAGCGGGCAATAAGTGCAAACCGCACATACTCATTTTATCTACATCTTTTCCCGAATACATGCCACAGACACGAGCAATGCTGCGCATCTCAGGGGTAATAAAATTCACTACAAACTCCCTACGCTTTTCCACCAAATAACTCGTATAATTTTCTTCCAAGACGCCCATCACCAGTCTTGAGGGTTCACCTGGCAAGGGAGTAATCGAGGCAATGGTGGAGATATTCACCGAACCATCATCATCCAGCACGGTCACCAATGACAAAGGCATGCCATAATGAAGATATTCTCCGAATGCACCTAAATTTATGGGGGTACGCATAATACACTCCGAAAAATTGCAAATGAGCGAATGGACCAACAACGACGCGACAGAAGTGATGTTGCTTCCATTATCGCATCAATTGCGAAAACTTCCATGATCTAGACCACAGTTTTTTTGTAGGACAGATTCCTTTTTGTGGGTTTTCCTCAGAAGGATTCATCATGAGAAGCGCGTCTTCACGACCGCTACGGTGTTATCAGGGTGAGTCGATCAATTATCTTTTTATACAAACGAAGCATTCATTGAAGAAATCAGAGGAATCAAAAAATGAGCGAAAAAAAACGAGTCGTCGTCACTGGCGTTGGCGCAGTCAACTCCGTCGGCCATGATGTCGAAACCATCTGGAAAAATGTCTTAGAAGGTCGCCCCAATGTCAAGCCCATTACGTCATTTGACGCTTCGGGCTTGAACACTCGCTTTGCCGCCTTTATCGAGGGCTTTGATCCGGCGCAGTATGTTGGTCAGCGCATCGTGCGTCGTTATGGCCCTTATATCTCCTATGCTCTGGCCATTGCCCATCAGGCCATGGAAGACTCTGGCCTGGACCCTGCGCAAGTCGATCCAACCCGGGCCGGCGTGATCATTGGCTCCGCCATTGGTGGCATCAATGCAGTTTTGGATGGCTACGACACATTGCTCGAAAGAGGTCCGCGGCGCATCAGCCCCTTCACAGTTCCCGCCATGCTGATCGATTCTGCCCCAGGCATGATCGCCATCGAATATGGATTCCGCGGGAAGAATTACGGCGTTGTCGGCGCATGCGCTTCGGGGAATTATGGCGTCGGCGAGGCGTATAACGCCATTGCCCGAGGCGAAGCGGATGTCATGATTACAGGTGGCGTGGAGTTTGGATTTCATCGCTTTACTGTAGCCGCGTTTGATCGCACCGGAGCCCTTTCCCGGCGAAATGATGAGCCCAACAAAGCCTCTCGTCCATTTGACCGTGACCGAGACGGTTTTGTATTAACGGAAGGCGCGGCCATGTTGGTTTTGGAGAGTTTGGAACATGCGCTGGCGCGAGGGGCGCGCATCTATGGAGAAATCCTCGGATACAGCGCCACCGCAGACGCCTATCATATCACGGCGCCACGCGAAGACTCGTTGGGTGCGATCGAATCCATGGAAAAAGCGCTCTCAGCTGCGGGATTGAAGCCTGTAGACATCGATTACATCAACGCCCATGGCACAAGCACCCGCCTGAACGACGCAGCCGAAACCAAAGCCATCAAAGCTGTATTTGGCGAATACGCCTACCAGGTGCCGGTTAGCTCCACCAAGTCGGTGACCGGCCACATGTTAGGAGCAGCCGGCGCGATGGAAGCCATTTTCTCCTTGCTTGCCATCCGTGATGGTATTATCCCTCCCACAATCAACTACGAAAACCCCGATCCCGAACTCGATCTCGATTACGTTCCCAATGAGGCCAGACCCCAGAAGCTCACTTACGTGATGAGCAATTCCTTTGGTTTTGGCGGCCACAATAGCACGTTAATTTTTGGAGGTTATCAGGAATGAGCAAAGAGCCCGGCTTCATGCCGTTTGGCCGTTATGCACACATCGTTGGCTGGGGCAAAGCGGTGCCCGAACGCGTGGTCACCAATGATGAACTGGCGCAAATCGTCGATACCAGCGACGAATGGATCCGGACGCGTACAGGGATACGACAACGGCACATCGCCGTCGACCCGGCGGAAACCACCGCCAGCTTAGGAGCAAAAGCCGCACGCGCCGCCCTCGAAGTCGCCGACCTCCATCCCGCCAAGGTGGATATGATTATTTGCGCCACCTCTTCGCCCGAACACACATTCCCCGCCACCGCTTGCATCATCCAAGACATGATCGGTGCCACCAACGCCGGCGCATTCGACTTAAGCGCCGCCTGTTCGGGGTTTGTGTATGCGTTGGGAATGGCCAAGGGATTGATTGCTTCCGGACAGGCAGACAACGTATTGGTAATCGGCGCAGAAACCCTTTCTCGGATCACAGATTGGTCGGACCGCAATACCTGCGTGCTGTTCGGCGACGGCGCCGGTGCTGTCGTCGTCCAATCCAGCCCCGTTCCTGGCGGTATCCTTTCCACAGAATTAGGGAGCGATGGCTCCGGCGCAGACCTTCTCACCCTGCCTGCTGGAGGAAGCAAACTCCCCGCAACCCTTGAAACCGTCGCTTCTGGCCAGCACTTCATCAAAATGAATGGACGAGCAGTCTTCCGCTTCGCCACCCGAGTGATGGCTGACGCCACCTGGAAAGTGCTGGACAAAGCTGGTCTCTCCATCGATGACGTCGACCTGGTGATCCCCCATCAAGCCAACGAACGGATTATCGCTGTTTCCATGCGTCATTTGGGATTGCCCGAAGAGAAAGTATTCATCAACCTTCAATATTACGGCAACACCTCAACCGCGTCCATCCCCATCGCCTTGTGTGAAGCCATCGAACAAAATCGCATCCAACCCAATGACCATATTGTCATGGTGGGATTTGGCGCGGGTCTTACTTGGGCTGGCGCGGCCATTCAGTGGGGCGTGCCCACGGAACGAGAGATCTCCTTCTGGCGAGCCAGTCAGCGCACGGCCAGTTACAGCCTCGCCCGAGCACGATCCCAACTCTTGCGACTCAGCCGTCGGCTGGAGGGTAGCCTGGTTTCAGAAGATGGCGTGACATTGACAGAGATGGTCACCAAACGGTGGGGTGAATTACGAAAATCCACCGAGGAGGAATCACAACTAGACAAGCCCTCTCCGGCGAATGGTGAGACCGATAAAGCCTCGTCTCAAAACAGCAATACGACCTAAAACATGTCCCCATCCACAACCAGACGTCGAAGCCACGCGTTTCCAACTTCTTGATAAGCGACGGGTTTGTTCCTGGAACAAGCCCGTTTTTTTCTTGACGCCAGCCCTCTGGTGCGTTACCATAAATATGCTGTTGTTTGTCACGCGCAAACATTGGCATTCATTGTCCTATGTACTTTCCCATTCCCCTTGGCCATGCTCGCATCCTCATATGGTGGAAATCGCAGTCTCTACAGACGCCATGCCTCAACGTTCATCGTCCAACAACACTGACGCCTATCCTAAACCCTCCGTTACGGTGGATATCGTTTTATTCACCTTCGCCGAGGGAGAATTACGTGTTTTGCTGATCAAACGCAAAAGGGAGCCATTTGCAGGACATTGGGCGTTGCCAGGAGGATTCGTCAACCAGAACGAACGGTTGGAAGATGCCGCCGCCAGGGAGCTATATGAAGAAGCCGGGGTGAAAGACATCTATCTGGAGCAACTTTACACATTTGGCGACCCCGGTCGCGACCCTCGCGGTTGGGTGATCAGCGTCGCCTATTTCGCCATCGTCAGCGCCGACCAGGCACGGCAAGTGCATGCTGGCGACGATGCGGGCGATGCCGCCTGGTTCGATGTGTATCAACTACCGCCCCTAGCCTTTGATCACGAACGGATCATCCGCTATGCATTGCAACGATTGCGCTACAAGCTTGAATATACAGGGCTTGGCTTCCTCTTGCTACCCGAATCCTTTACCTTAAGCCAGCTGCAAACTGTATATGAAACCGTTTTGCAAGAAAAGTTAGATAAACGCAACTTTCGAAAAAAGATCCTGAGCATGAACATCATCGAGGAAACGGGCCGTTTACGCCATGGCGATCATCGTCCCGCCAAGCTTTACCGATTTACCGCCCGCGCCATCGAAATCGAAAAGGCTCGGCGTCGATTTCCCTAAGAGCCGCCTCAGCCTGCCCATGATGTTTATGGCAAAAGCCGCCTCAGACTATGACACCAAAGCCGCCGATTGGAATCAGTCTGTTGAGCCCTTCGGGCTGAAGGATGGCCTCCGTCCCCACTATTTCTCGGTTTCGATAGCATGCGCCCGACATGCGTTCATTGATGAGGATTGCTTTGTAGCACGCAGATCAGGCCAAAAATCCGCACATATCTGCAGAAATCGGCTGTGGCGAAGCACCCCTGGCATCTGAGTTTCCTCAGCCATCCATTTTGATGCTGGCACATCCCGGCGTCGGACTTTTCGAAAACATCTACATCACCTCAAAGCACCCACATAGCGGCACATTCCACACTCCCTGCCCGCTATCCCCACTCAGCGCTCACGGATTTGGAGGTAAGCAT
>WFTO01000200.1 GCA_015485435.1 Anaerolineae bacterium
CCTCCTGGATCAGTGTTTTATGCCATGGAAGCCACTAACACTGACTACACCGGGGCTGGAGTATGCGCCCGATGCCTGTTTTCCAAGTGGTCTCGAGCAGGCCTATCCCATCAGTTTCGGGACAATTCAATTGGACAACGCACTGATACACAAAGCCCATTCGATTATAGATCTGGTATGCAAGCAGTTCGGTGCCACGTTGAGCCTGGGACGACCTGCCATGCCGAAAACACGCCGTTTGGTGGAATCAGTGTTTGACTATGTCAACAAATCCTGCAGCCACCGTTTTGCTTCAACATCTGGTTCCAGCCCCACTGACCCCAAGAGAGAGTCGCGGAAGAATTTCAAGCGACGACCAGCCGTTACCTTTCAGACGTTAAATGAGGCACTTAGTGTAATTTTAACTGAATACAATATAACCCCTCAGGCATCACTGGGCGGTGCAACACCGCTGGCTTTGTTCGAGCACCACTGTGCATCACATTATACTCGATACATTCCTAAACAGTTTCACCAGATGTGGAAGCCATTTGTAGGTTCAAAAGAAGTTACCGTACATTGGTATAAACATGAGCATCGTATTCCGCATGTGAATTTCCATGGGGTGCGATATCAAGGAGCCGGGCTCATGAAGGTGGCTGGTAAAGTAAAGCGAATACGGGTGGAGTTCGATCGTCGGGATATTCGGTCATTACAAGCATTTGACCTTTCTGGTAACGCGCTCGGTGAGTTACGAGCCCCAGCCTCGTGGCGCAGATATCCTCATAGCCTGGCGACGCGACAGATTATTCAAAAAAAAGCAAAACAACATCGCTTCAATGCCAGAGATCCGCTTGCTGCGTATTTTCGCTATTTGCTGGATAACAAAAACCAGCCAAAAACTGCACTTTCTTTACTACGTGTTTACGAAGAATTTACGACAACAAGTACTGGTGGATTGTTTCTGGATGACAAAAAGCTGCCAACAGTCGCATCAGTACATTCAATCAATAACCAAAGAAAAAAAATTTGGCGGGCGGGTATTGCTAACCATAGAGGATGAGTTATGGAACAGTCTAACCACGATTATTACGATCATCCAGTTTTTAACCCTAATAGATTACGCCTCAAGACGGAGGCAATGAAAAAGCTGAACGAAGACATACATCGATGGCTTTGGACGGGCGCGACTGGCGGTTTGATAACTGGTGGAGCTAGAGTAAAACAACCGCTCTACTTGAGCTTACAAATGAGTTATATACACGCGGCAAGGTCGCCATTCCGGCATATTATGTTTCAATTCCGAATCGGGATACGAAAACCATTGTTTCTGTATTTCGCCAGTTATGCTGGAGTGCGAATCTACGGGTTGATATGTTTTGACCTGTCAAGTGTTGATGTCAAACCTTTTTCCATTTCAAGCACGTTGGCTCAGGATACGCCAGGCAGACTGCGACAGTGGATCATGCTGATATACGTGGATTGGTTACCACCTGACTTCACTACGTCGCGGAGCTGGCCTTTCTCTAATAACAGGGATCATCGATGAGGAAACGCCCTTTTGGGATTACTCCTCCCCGATGCCGGTCTAACCCGGTCAAGGATTCTCCACACCGGCCCGGCATACCCTGAGTCAACGTGCCTGTCGTGCCTCCTCTTCGGTTACTTGTCGATTGGGGTGATGGGCAGCACCGTCTACTGCGCAGCCATCTTCATTTTCGCCATCTCCTGGCAGACGATGTCCCAGATAAACCCAATCAGCTCGCGGGCGATGGCCACACACACCAGCTTGGTGTTCTTGCCGGCCTGGGTGAGCGTACGGTAGCGCCCGCACAGGCGCTTCTGGGCCTTCCACCCGATGGCCTTGGCCTCAGCCGAGGCGGCCGCCGCCTTGCGCTTCAAGTGGGCCGTCTGGCGCGCCGGAAAACGGTAGCTCCAGGCCGATTCCACCAGGGTGCGACGGGCATGGCCGTTGCCGGTGCGCGTGATTGCCCCCTGGCGCCGGCGCCCGCCCGAGCTGTGCTCACCCGGCACCAGGCCCAGGTAGGCCATCAACTGCCGCGGCGACTGGAAGCGGCTGATATCGCCCAACTCCGCCAACAATGTCATGGCCGAGAGTTTGTCGATCCCGCGCAAGGCCGTCAGCGCATCGACGATCGGTGCCAGCCGCCACTGGGGCAGAACCCGCATCATCTGGGCCGTCATGTCCGCGACTCGTGTCTGGGCGGCCTTGACCGCATCGATGTACTCCTGGAGCACCACCTGCTGCCAGTCATGGGCAAACTTGAGTCCTTCCAGCCAGTTGAAGTGCGCCTCCGTCCAGCGGACCTTGTTC
>WFTO01000201.1 GCA_015485435.1 Anaerolineae bacterium
TCCCGCCACATCTGGCTCAGACGATGGGATAACGAGTCGCAACAACAAACAACCGGCCACGCCAACTTGCGATGACAACCCCCAGAAAAGCGCGGGGACTTTTCCTTCCTGCTGAAAATGTGGTAAAAAGGGGAGTCGTGATGCGTGCAAGCGTCCTGGTATCGCGTGATGGGTTGGCGTGATTGCGATGGCCCTGTTGAACACCAAAGCTCCCACAAGATCATGCGGTCTTGACGCATGCCGCACGCTCATTTCCCCACCCCCCTTTCCGTCCAGATCCCCAAACTCGATCTCGGACCCACGGCCACAAATGCCATGCGCTTGAAAAAAATCACTCTCCACGGCTATAAAACCTTTGCCAATAAAACCGAAATCCTCTTCGATAGCAACATCACCGCCATCGTCGGTCCTAACGGCAGTGGAAAAAGCAACATCGCCGACGCCATTCGCTGGGTAATGGGTGAACAGGCCTATTCGGTTCTGCGGGGCAAAAAAACCGAAGACATGATCTTTAACGGCTCGAACCAGCGGTCACGGATGGGCATGGCCGAAGTGAGCATCCTGCTCGACAATCAGGACAACTGGTTGCCCATCGACTTCGATGAGGTGCTCATCACTCGGCGTGCGTATCGTTCAGGCGAAAACGAATACTTCATTAACGGCAGCCGCGTGCGCCTGAAAGACGTCCACGAGTTGCTGGACCGCTCTGGATTGGGACGCCGCACGCACACCGTGATCGGTCAGGGCATGGTCGCCCAAATCCTTGCGCAACGTCCCGAAGATCGTCGCGTCCTCTTTGAAGAGGCAGCGGGCATCACCCACTATCGCACCAAACGGCGATTGACCATGGATCGTCTCACCAAAACGCAGAATAATCTCACCCGGGTGCGAGACATCATCACGGAGATCGAGCCGCGCTTGAAAAAACTGGAAAAACAGGCGGAAAAAGCCCTTCAACACGATCAGATAAGTGATGAATTGCGAAAGCTGTTGCGCATCTGGTATGGCTATGCCTGGCATCAGGCCTTGAGTAAACTCGTCGACACCCGCGCCGCGGTCGCTCACTGGCAGCAAGTCATCGAAAAAACCAACACCCACATCGAAGCTTACAGTCACAAAACGGCTGCGTTACGCCAAAAACAAACGACGCTACGCGCGCAACTGGCTGATTGGCGTCGAACATTAGGCGCATTAGAAAACGAGAGAGCGGAACTGGAGCGGGAGCAAGCCGTGGTTCAGGAACGCATCAGAGCCTTAACCACAGAACACGAGCGCTTGACCGCCGAAATCGACCTGTTGTCAGAAAACTTGCAGGCTGAAACACTACGATGGCAGGAAGCCCGCACCGCACTCAACACCATTCATGAAGAACGCAATCACCATCAACAACAGTTACTCGAAGCCCAAAAAGCCTTGCAAGCTCTGGAAGCAGAGCGATTGGAGACCGAGAAGGCCCTGAATGACGCTCGGGCTCAACTCATGGAGCTCACCACGGCCATCAATGATCGGGAAAGCAGAATCACCCACGCCCAAGAGCAAC
Source organism: Anaerolineae bacterium (assembly GCA_015485435.1). Taxonomy (GTDB): domain Bacteria; phylum Chloroflexota; class Anaerolineae; order J102; family J102; genus M2005. The sequence continues at coordinate 1,541 of WFTO01000201.1, forward strand.
GACAAACCTTCCAGGCGCAACTCGCCCAAAGCCTCGAAGAACGCGAGAACGCACAAGCGCGTATGCAGGAGCTCCGGATGACCTACGACGACATCAGTGCTAGATTGCAAGCCATCGGTCGCCAGATTTCGGATCTGCAAGAACAGCACCGCAGTGCAGAAACCCGCGCCGAAGAGGCCGTGGTGCGACGCGCTCGACTGGAGCGACAGCGAAATGAGTTTGCAGCGCAGGTCCGAGAGCTGCAAGCTCGTTATGAATTGCTTGACAGACTGCGAGCCGAGGGCGAGGGGCTCTTTGCTGGCGTCAAACAGGTCGTCAGAGCCAGCCATCAGGGCGTATTGCAAGGCGTACTCGGCCCCATCGCCACTCTGATCGACGTGCCCAAACATTTGGAGCTAGCCATCGAGGTGGCCCTGGGAGGGCGGCTGCAGGATATTGTCGTCGAAAGCTGGGATGACGCCCAGGCCGCTATCGACTACCTGAAACGAACGCGCGGAGGACGCGCAACCTTCCTTCCCCTGGATAACCTGCGCCCCCAACATCGATCATCTCCCCCCAACGAACAAGGTGTCCTCGGCTGGGCGGCCGATCTCGTCAAATTCGATCGCGCGATTGAACCCGCAGTCGCCTTGCTACTTGGACAAATCCTGGTGGTGGAGGACCTTGACGTCGCCCGTCGCATCAGTCGCGGCGGAGGATATCGCCCGCGCATGGTGACACTCGAAGGAGACTTTGTGCACCCTGGAGGCAGCGTCAGCGGCGGCAGCCGTCAGCAACGTCAGAAGGGGGGCGTGCTGGCCAGGGAGCGCGAGTACCGTCAGCTGCCCGACCAGATCGCACGGATTCAAAAACGGGTGCACCGACTCGATGAGGAGATCGAAAGCTTGCATCAAGCCATTCAGGCCATCGACGATGAGCGCACTCAACTGGTCAAAGCGGCCAGTGAACTGGGCGCCCAGGAAAAAGCTTTAACCGCCCAGCTGGCTCAGACCCAGAGCGCCTTGGATCAGGCGCAGCAATTGCAAGCCTGGCATCAGGCTCAGGCCGACAAATTCAAGTTGGAACTTGAGAATTTCGGGCGTCGTTTGGCCCAATGGCGTCAGGAAATCGCACAACTCGATCAGCAAAGGACGGACGTCGACAATCGAATCGCCGCGCTGGAAGAAAAACTGGCCACGCTTGGCTCCTCGGGGCTGATGCAGGCGGTTGCGCAGGCACAGGCCCGCCTGGATGCCATCGACGAACGCTTACAAGCGCAAGCCGCCATTGTGGCAGAGCAGGAAAAACGGCTGAACGCCCTGCGGGAGGATCGGTCTGCCCGCGCCGCCCGCTTGCAAGCCATTCGTCAGGAGCGAGAGACCCTGAGCGCGCGTTTACAGACGCTGACCGACACACTGGCACAAACCGAGCAACGTTATGCATCGCTCAAAGCGCAGATCGAACCCGCCCAATCAGAGCTCGATCTGGTCGAAGACGGCTGGATTCAACATGACGCCGAGGGTGAGGCCCTTCGCCAACGGTTACATCAGGAGGAACGCCAACTCAATCAAGCGCAACTGGCGTTACAGCGCGCAGAAGATCATCTGAAATACCTGCGAAAACAAATCGAAAATGATTTTGGCCTGGTCACTTTCGAGACGAAAGAGGGCGTGACCAGTCAAGAACCACTGCCCTTCGACCAAATTGTGACAACATTGCCACGCGTCACCGACATCCCCCCCGAAACCCAGGATGAAATCCGCCGTCTCAAGGCATTGTTGCGACGCCTGGGGCCTATCAATCCAGAAGCGCAGGCGGAATACCAGGCCACCAAAGAACGCTATGAATTCCTGGTGCAACAATCCCAAGACCTGGAGGACGCAGCCGCGCAATTGAACCAGGTGATCCAGGAGCTAGACCAACTCATGGATCAGGAATTTCGCCGCACCTTCAAAGCCGTCGCCAAAGCCTTTACCCACTACTTCACCCGTCTGTTCGGTGGGGGCACCGCGAAATTGACCCTTACCGACCCCAAAGACATCACCAACACAGGTGTGGAGATCATCGCCCGACCACCGGGCAAACGTCCCGCCAATCTTACCATGCTCTCGGGTGGCGAACGAGCTCTGACCGCATCCGCGCTCATCTTCGCCATCATCAGCGTCAGCCCAACGCCCTTCGCGGTCCTCGATGAGATCGATGCCGCCCTGGACGAAGCCAACATCGGTCGCGTGCGAGAAGTGTTACAAGAGCTGGGAGAAAAAGCGCAGTTCATCATCATCACCCACAGTCGGGCCACCCTCGAGATCGCGGACACGATTTATGGAGTGAGCATGGGGCAGGACGGCATCTCACAGGTGCTCTCACTGAAGCTGGATGGCGATCGCCTAGCGCGTGCCGCCTGATTGCGCTTTTCGCATGACCATTCTTTCTTCACCCTCTTCAGGAAACGAACATGACCCAACCACCTACTAATTCCACCGACAAACCAGAAACGCAGGAGCAAACACCGCCACTCCAAGAACAGCAGACACAAACGCAACATACGGTTTCCATCGATGGCGTAACCATCCCCTACACCGCCACCGCGGGCACCTATATCCTCAAAGACGATGATGGCAAAGCTCGCGCCACCATCTTCTTTGTCGCCTATACCCGCGACGACGTCGACGATCGCTCGAAACGTCCCATTACTTTCGCCTTCAACGGCGGACCGGGCTCATCCTCGGTGTGGTTGCACCTGGGCATGCTCGGACCGCGCAAGGTCAGCATGGAGGAGTTCGGACGGGTGGCACCCCCTTATCAATTGGAAGAGAACCCCTATTCCTTGCTTGATGTCACCGATATCGTTTTCATCGATCCGGTGAGCACCGGTTTCAGCAAACCGGCTCCGGGCGAAAAGGCGGAAGCGTTTCACGGCTATGAAAAAGACATCGAGACCGTAGGAGAATTCATTCGCCTTTATGTCACACGGAACGAGCGATGGCCTTCGCCCAAATTCCTCATCGGCGAAAGTTACGGCACGACACGTGGCAGCGGCCTGATCGCCCATCTCATGGAAAAGCATGGCATGGCGTTTAATGGTCTCATGCTGATCTCAGTCGTGCTCAATTTTCAAACCCTGTCCTTCTCTAAAGGAAACGATCTGCCATATCTCCTCTTTCTGCCCACCTACACGGCCACAGCCTGGTACCATCAACGCTTGCCTGATGAACTTCAGGCCTTGCCCCTCGCCGATGTTCTGGCTCAAGTGGAAGCATTTGTTCTGGAAGACTACCTGCCCGCGCTGTTTCGCGGCCACGATCTCAGCGAAGAAGAAAAGCACAGACTGGCAAGCAAACTGGCTTGGTTTACCGGCCTTTCTCAGGAATACATCTTGCAGAGCAACTTACGCATCGAGATCTTTCGGTTTACAAAAGCGCTCCTTCGCGAGCAACGCCGCACCGTGGGACGTTTGGATAGTCGCTACACAGGCATCGACCGGGATGCGGCAGGGGAGCATTTCGAATACGATCCCTCCTTCCCGCAACTGACTGCCCTGTACACAGCCACGTTCAATGATTATGTGCGCCGCGAACTGGGGTTCGAGATGGATGAAAAGTATCACATCATCGCTCGGCTTTACGAGAAATGGGATTTTGGCGCCAAAAATCAATTCCTCGATGTCAGTGACGATTTACGTAAGACCATCAGCCAAAATCCCCAGTTGCAGGTGTTTATCGCCAATGGCTTTTACGATCTGGCCACGCCCTATTTCGCCACTATTTACACGATCAATCATCTGGGGTTGGAACCCGAGTTGAGACAAAATATCCACGCCAGCTGGTACGAAGCGGGCCATATGATGTACATTCATCCCCCTTCGCTGGCGCAACTGCGAGCACGATTGACCACGTTTGTGGCGCACAGCCTGGCGTGAGCTAGAAACGGTACATACGTTTTTTCGTCAGGGGAAAGTAATCGGGGCGGACGGCCACCAGCGCGCGGAAGAGCCAGGGAGCCGTCCGCCACATGACCCTGGCTAAGGGAGGCCAACGCATACTACCGAAGGCGAGTCGAGCGCCCGCATGGCGCGCCTGAAGCTGACGCAGCAGCCAATGCTCCCGCACGCGCGCGGTGTAATCCTCAAAGCGAAAGTCCTCAGCAGAGAACGCGGCATCAAGGCAATCTGCAGCGACTTCGCCATAACCCAAGGCGAAAGCGATACCTTCCCCGAACAGGGGGTCCGCACCTGCTGCATCCCCCACCAGCAACACTCTGGGACGAGACAACATTTTCCCTGGACGCCACCAATGGATGGGGAATCCTTTGACGTCGACCTCGTTCGGCGCCACGCCTTGACGGGTCAAATGTTGCGCGAGCATGGTCGGCAGATGTGGTTTATGAGGACGTTGGGCGAAAACACGGCTATCGAAAATGCCGCGATTCATCATCCATTGGCCATTCACCAGGCTGGGAAAATCCCAGATGTAACCCTGTAAGCCTTGCTGCATGCCCGACCAATCGAATCGCGCCAGGCCTTGTTTGAAGAATGCGCTTTGCGGATCAGCTGGCGTGAGCGTCTCCAGCAGCCTGGCTTTTTGGCCTTGCCCCCATTTCAAACGACGTCGCACGAGACTGTTAGAGCCATCGGCGGCCACCAACGTCTTGGCGCGATACCGCCTTGTTTGAGTCTCCACCCAAACCACCATCTCGGTCACCCCCACCTGATTCACAGCCTCACGCTCAAGAATTGCTACACCTCTGGAGCGAGCCTCCCGTGCCAACCAATGGTCGAATTCGCTGCGATGCACGACCACAAACGCGGGATCGCTTTGCAACAGGTAACGATATTGCAGATAGCGCAGTTCGACTTTGCGAACATTTATGTGAGGGATATCCAGATCGAGCTCCAGGCCTTTCAATACTTCAAGCCCAGGGAGAGTGATGCCCCCTCCACAAAGCTTTTCGCGCGGATAGCTGGCCTTCTCAAGGACAAGAATGCGCTCTGCCCATGAACGACGTTTCTGCACAAGATGTAACGCCGTGGACAGGCCAGCCGGGCCGCCACCGACAATGATTACATCCGCATCAAATTCACGCATGGCTTTATTATACCAGCAACCATGCATTTGTCATCTGGGTGTCAGGCGCCCATCCCCCTCAATCTCTTTGAACGCACCGTTGAATAGTTCCTTTTCACGGCTAAGCAGGTCAACGACGGGCATGCCCGCGCCGATATAGATGGAAACTGGCAGCA
>WFTO01000202.1 GCA_015485435.1 Anaerolineae bacterium
GTCCATGACTCGTTCGGTGCCAGCGCCAAAGGTTTTAAATCGTCGGCTTCCGCATTTGGGACAAACATGGGGCATTGGCTCTCGGTGATTGCAATGATGACAAATGAGCACATTGCCGCGATGATGCGTCAGCGGAATATTGCACCGCGGGCACCGAACAACATGACCGCAATCGCGACACATGACAAACGTGGCTGTTCCCCGGCGATTTAAAAAGATGATGGCCTGTTCACCCCGGCCCAACGTCTCATTCAGGGCCCGGCGCAGAGAGCGAGAGAACATCGATCGGTTTCCTGCCCGCAATTCCTCCCGCATGTCAACAATCTCAACGGGCGGCAGTTCCGCCATCTTCACTTCTCCCTTTTCTCGATGGCCAATGACCCGGCGGGGAAGCGTGAGCAATGTATACACGCCCCGACGGGCGTTGAATTGACTTTCAAGAGAAGGCGTGGCCGATCCCAGCAGTGTGATTGCTCCATGGAAACGCGCTAAAACGATGGCAGCGTCTCGGGCGTGATATCTTGGTGTCCGGAGTTGTTTATATGCGGGATCGTGTTCTTCATCGACGATAATAACGCCTATGCGCGGCAGCGGAGCAAATAAGGCCGAACGCGAGCCCACCACCACATCTACGTCTCCCTCCCTGGCCCGACGCCAGGCGTCGTAACGTTCTCCTGCCGTGAGTTTGGAATGAATGACGGCCACGCGTCCGGGAAAACGAGCCGCAAACCGTCGGATGGTCTGTGGCGTCAGACTGATCTCGGGCACCAACACAATGCCCTGACGGCCAGCCTTCACGACCCGTTCCAGCGTACGCAAGTAGAGTTCGGTTTTGCCGCTGCCCGTTACGCCATGGAGCAAAAACACAGGGCTGTGTTGCTGAAGAGTTGGAGGCGCGGTGACGGCGTTTTTATACGGGGATGCACTTGGATTGGATGGTGCCACCGCGAGCCCCCTGACGGTTGCGTGAGATCGGAGGATGTCATCCAGTGCGGCGTTGATTTGTTGCCATGCTCGTTGTTGATCGGCTGTCAATACCGCTGGTCGGGGAGAATGAAATAGCCTGCCCGCCAGTGGGTCCCGCCATATATCGATGGGGTGCATCTCAATCAGCTGCCATTCTGCCAGCTTGCGGGCATCGCTCAGACGTAGTCCTGTTTTTCGCCGCCATTCTGACAGCAACATGGCGCCGTTGGACGTTTGGGCCAATATCTGGAGGGCCGGCAGGAACTTGAACACGCCGCGCAGCTTCAAACGGGCCTCAAGTGCTTCGTCCGAGGAAATGATTAGCTCGATTCGTTCCCCATCTAGGTCGATCAACCCCTTTTTCTTCAGCGTTTGCAATGTGCTGGTTGTCACACTGAGTTCATCTTTCAACGCCCGCAGCGGTCCAGCGCCTCCATGTTGGGCCAACCAGTCGAGGACCTGCGCCTGCTTGGTGGCGCGTCCCACCCGAGATAACGCCTCTGGGATGGATGTAGATGGAATCATCAGGGAAAGTAAGATGTCTTTTTTCGGCTTGGGCCGTTTCAGTTTCCCCCGATCCGTAAGACGAACAAGCCCCTGTCGGCGCAATTCACCCAAGACCCCTTCAGAAACCAGGCGTCGGTCGGCTTTACGTAAGTCTTGCAGGCGCATCGGGGCTTTTTTTAATCGTAAAAGCAAGACCTGTTGTGCGGGCGTCAGTTCATCTGGAAAAACCGGGGCGCCAGGAACGTATTCCACCCAGAGTTCGCTGCGAGCCGTAAAGCCGGGTGGAAGGATGAGGCGAACGCATTCGCTGATGGGGGCGAGATAGGTGCGACTCATCCAAAACGCCAGATCGATCTGTTCTGGCGTAAGCGCGGGGCCTTCACTGATCGGTTCGCCAATGGGCTTGACGGTCAACTCGCGTGGCGCCACGTCGCTCAAGTCGAGCACAACGCCCAATTGCCTGCTGCGGCCAAAGGGAACTTCGACAACCTGCCCGCGTACAATCAGCCCACGCAGGTCTTTAGGAATGCCATACGTGAACACCTGTCGCTTGGGATCGAAATCCACAAGCGTTTCCAGTTTCCCCTGTTTTTCTGGCTTTTGCAGGCGCCTGTCGATGGGAACCAGAACGACCACCTGGGCAAACCGGGCTCGATGCGCCATGATCGCGTTAGCCAATTCCGACATAGTAAAGATAAACCAATCCCAACCAGAAGCCTGTGCTTATGAGGAGGATGACCAGGAAGATGGGTTTTCGGGTCTTGTGATGGAAAATCACGCGTCCAATCCAGGCGCCTAAAAAGCCTCCTCCCAACGTGAACGCATGAAGCACCCGTTCGGGCACGCGTCCGCCTCCTATTTTCGCCTGAGCTTTATCGTACCCGTAGAGTCCAAATGTGACGAATCCCCAGGTGAGCAACCAGGCGGTCAAAAGGTTGGCTTGCAGCGTGTAGAGGATCATAAGCAGCAAGGGCGCGCCCAGCGCCAGGGAAAGCAGAAAGTATGTTTTTTGGGGATTGCGTTTGGTCATGAATTGAGAAAGGGAATGGAAGTGTAGCGTGAACGTTATCATTATACCTGCGAAAGAGGAGAAAATCGAAGTTCGCCAAATCATGGGGACAATGCAAAGAATGGACGCGTCTTCGCCTCGCTCATCTTTGGTTGATGCAGACCCATCATGCTATGCTTGCGATGATGAACGAACACAGTTTACGCGTCCTCGAATTCAATAAAATCCTGGATCGCATTGCCGCATACGCCAGCTTCGAGCCCGGCAAAGAGCGCATTCTAGCCATGCGCCCTACAAGCGATCTGGGGGAAGCCCGGCTTTGGATGCAGGAGACCGAGGAAGCTCGACGCCTTCTTTCTCAACAGCCCGATCTTCACCTTGGCGGCGTGCATGATTTACGCCCTTTGCTCGCGCTCGCTGAACGAGGGGGCGTTTTGGCGCCTACAGAACTCTTGCAAATTAAGACCACTGTCCTTCGAGCGCGTAAACTTCGCCAGGTGTTGCTGGCGAATCGACGCTTGGCCCCGGCTTTGGTCGATTGGGGGGAGCGTCTTCTGGATTTGGAACATCTGGCCGCGTCCATTAGTCGGGCCATCAGCGAACGGGGCGAGGTGCTCGATAGCGCCAGTTCGCGTTTGGCTCGCCTGCGGGCCGAGGTGAGAACGTTACAGGATCGCGTTTTGGCCAGAGTTCAGCGCATAGCCCGCAATCCAGACAATGCTCCCTATCTGCAAGAAGCCATTGTGACTCAGCGTCGAGGACGTTATGTGCTGCCTGTACGCGCCGAGTTCAAAGGCAAGATTCCTGGCATTGTCCATGATCAATCGGGTAGTGGAGCCACCCTGTTTATCGAGCCGTTTGGCATTGTTGAATTGAACAACACTTTGCGGCAGCGTGAGGCGGAAGAAGAGGAAGAGGTGGCCCGCATTTTGCGGGAATTGAGCGAGCAGATCGCTCAAGAAGCGTTGTATCTGCATACGACGTTGGATACCCTCGCTGGTTTGGATGCGATATTGGCGCGGGCCAAATACGCTGATGACATCCACGCCAATGCGCCGGAGCTTTTAGGCTTTCATCGCGGTCCGGAATTCAAACCAGAACAACATCCAGGCGTCATTTTGTCATTCCATCAGGCCCGGCATCCTCTGTTAGATCCGGCAACCGTGGTGCCAATCAACTTCCATTTTGGACAGGATTACTTCATCATCGTCATCACGGGCCCGAATACTGGGGGAAAGACCGTTAGTCTCAAAACTGCCGGCCTGCTTACCCTGATGGCCCAGGCAGGCATCCCCATTCCTGCGGCGCCAGGCTCCCGTCTCACCGTGTTCGAACACGTTTTTGCCGATATCGGCGACGAGCAGAGCATCGAACAAAATTTAAGCACCTTTTCCAGCCACATGACGAATATCGTGGACATTTTGGATGCGGCCACGCCGCATAGCCTGGTGCTACTTGATGAGCTGGGCGCGGGAACCGATCCGGAGGAAGGGAGCGCCTTGGCCAGGGCTCTATTGCAACACTTGCGAGATCACGGCATCCCCGCCGCGGCTACGACGCACTATTCCGAGGTCAAGCTTTTTGCCCATGCGACCGAGGGGATCACCAACGCTTCGGTGGAATTCGATCTGGAAACCCTGAGTCCAACCTATGAGCTGACCATCGGTCTGCCGGGACGTTCCAACGCGCTGGCGATTGCAAGACGTTTGGGGCTACCCAACAGCATCGTCGACTTGGCAGAGAGTTTTATCCAACCAGAGAGTTTAACAGCCGATGCCTTGCTTGCCGAGATTCGCGAAGCCCGGGATGCTGCGCGCCGGGCGCGTAAGCGGGCTGAAGCGCATGAACGTATCGTGGCCGCGAAAGAAGCGGAGCTGCGAGAACAGCTTGCCCATATCGAAGAAGCGCGTCGGGCGGTGCTTAATGAAGCCCGAGAAGAAGCGCAGGCTGAGTTAGAAACCCTTCGCGAAGCCATCCGTAAAGTGAGGGCACGGTTGGGTAAAGGCGGTCCTAGTCAACATGAACGCTTCTTGCAAGAAGCGGAAAAGGCGTTGAAAGCGCGCAAAGCCGCCGAAAAACCTTTGCCCGAAACCGTCGAATCTGAGCCCGAAGGCATTCTGGGGCCGCCCCGCCCAGGCGATATTGTCTGGATTGAAAGCCTATATAGCTCGGGAGAGGTGGAAGATGTGTGGGAAGAGGAACGGGAAGCGGAAGTGCGCGTTGGGTCTTTTCGCGTGACTTTGCCTTTTGATCAGATTGATATCAAAGAGCGGCCACAGGTTGAGCCGACAAGCGCTACAGAACGTCTTCGCCCCCATTATACCAAAAGCCCTGGCATGGAGTTAGACCTTCGCGGCATGCGTGTGGATGAAGCGCTGGATGCGCTGGATGAATACATCGATAAGGCCTATCTGGCCGAACTCCCATGGATACGAATCATCCACGGAAAGGGTACAGGCGCTTTGCGAAAAGTTGTACGCGATTTTTTACGAAATCATCCTTTGGTGTCGCGTTATCGCAGTGGCGAGGAAGGTGAAGGTGGGGATGGGGTCACGGTGGCGTATTTCGTGACGGGCAGTTAGCAGATTCAGGGGATGGAGACAAAATAGCGAGTTTAGAGTGGTTCAGAGGGGTCAACCCATTCTTCATCGTCGAAATCATCCCAGGGCGGAGGGTCCGATGGGGCTGTTTGAGGCTCTGCAGGCGGCTCTTGTTCTGGTTCCACTTCTGCGACAGAGGGAGGCGCCTCGGGAGTGGACTCTTGTCCAATCAGCACTTCTCTGCCGCGACTGCCGCCAAGGTCTGGGCCTACAATGCCTTCTTCTTCCATCATATCCATCAACCGTGCGGCACGTGTGTAACCGATCTGGAGTCGGCGTTGCAGCAAGCTAACGCTGGCGCGTCCAGCTTCGAGCACGACCTGGACTGCCTCATCGAACAAGGGATCGCGTCGGGATTGGGTGCGCGCCTTCTCGACGACATCCTCCCACAGGGGGCGTTGTATTGTGGGTTCTACTGCCAATTCTGAGGCGGGTTTTTCCGCCAGGCTACGTTGCCCTCGCCAATAGCGGACCAGTCGATGCACTTCGGTGTCGGAGACGAAGGCGCCCTGAAGCCGGGCAAGCTTGGAGGAATCGGGACGCATGAAGAGCATATCACCACGCCCCAAAAGTTTATCCGCTCCCGGCGTGTCTAAAATCACCCGAGAATCAACCTGACTGGTGACAGCGAAGGCGATGCGTGAGGGGAAGTTGGCTTTGATGAGCCCGGTTACCACGTTGACGGAAGGACGTTGAGTGGCGACCACCAAATGAATCCCCACGGCTCGGGCCATCTGCGCCAAACGGACGAGCAGTTTCTCCACCTCATCCGGAGACATCATTATGATATCGGCCAGCTCATCGATGACGATCACCGTATAAGGCATTTTGGGTTTGCCTTCTGTGACCATGCGTGCATTGTAGGATTCGATGTTGCGCACGCCAACTTGCTCCAGCTTCTTGTAACGGGTTTCCATCTCGCGGACGGCCCAACCAAGAACGGCGATCACGGTTTCGACGTCTGTGATCACGGCGTCGATCAGGTGAGGAATGCCGTTGTAGACCGTTAGCTCTACCCGTTTTGGGTCAACCATGATAAAGCGGAGATCGTCGGGTGTGTATTGGAAGAGCAGGGAACAAATGATGGCATTCACGCAGACCGATTTGCCGGAGCCGGTTGCGCCAGCGATGAGTAGGTGCGGCATGCGGGCCAAGCTGGCGGCCACTGGTCTTCCTGAGACATCCTGCCCCAATGCGATTTTCAACGGCGCTTTCAGGGCTTCGAATTCTTCGGATTCCAGGATGCTGCGC
>WFTO01000203.1 GCA_015485435.1 Anaerolineae bacterium
TCATAAGGGGAGGCGCCACCTTATCCCGAGAGACCGTTGCTCGTAACATGCTGATCTCCATCATCGGCGCACAAACATTGTACATCCTGTATGCATTAGGATGGCTGCCAGGCAGCGCCCAATTACAACTCCTCGTTGGGCCTGCCGGCGCGCTGCTGGTCACCTTTTTGGGAGGCCTGCTGCCCTTCCTCACCGATCAACTCCCCCCCATGCATAGCACGCACCGAATGGACGAGGGGCAGTGACCATGGATCTTCTTTCCCCAGGAACGATTTTACGTGAACGCTACAAAATCCTGGAACTCATTGGCCAGGGAGGAATGGGCGCTGTCTATCGGGCGGAAGACTTGCGCTTGACTGGCAGAATGTGCGCCATCAAAGAAGTGCTGCCCCTTGGTGCGCTCTATGGTGAAGAATTACAATCCTACCGGGACCAATTCTTCCAGGAAGCCAGCATCTTGGCGCGGCTCGATCATCCCAACCTGCCCAAAGTCAGCGACTACTTTTCCGACGAAGGGCGCGAATACCTGGTCATGGATTTCGTAGAAGGGCAAGACCTTCGCGAGATCATCAACGAGACCCGGAGAAAAGGCGAATTCCTGCCCGAAGAACAAGTGCTCAATTGGATTGGACAACTCTGTGACACACTCAGCTATTTACACACCCGCACCCCACCGGTGCTCCATCGCGATATCAAACCAAGCAACATCAAACTCACCCCTAGCGGCCACATCAAACTGGTTGACTTTGGATTGGTTAAACTGTTGACCACCGATGACAGCCGCACTGTCACCGTGGTGCAAGGTCGCGGGACGGTGCAATACACGCCGTTGGAACAATATGGCGGCGATACCGGACACACCGACGCCCGAAGTGACCTTTACGCGCTGGGAGCAACCTGTTACCATTTGGTGACGCTGCAACCCCCGGTGGACGCACGGCAACGATTCCTGCGCCCAGGCAGCCTCCCCTTTCCCCGCACCATCAACCCCAACCTCTCCCCCACGGTCGAACGCGCCATCCTGGCCGCCATGGCCATGCATCCCGACGACCGCCCCCCCTCCGTGGAAGACTTCAAAGAACTGCTCTTTGCCACACATGATGTCGTCACACCAGGAGGCGTTTACGTCACCAACGAACTCCCTTGGATCGACGCCTTCTGGTCCCATAAAATCCTTTTTCTCACGGCCGCAGCCTTGCTCTTCATCGCGCTGGCTATCAGTCTCACAGCGCCTGGCGCGTAAGAAACAAATCGCTGCTTCAATACCATGCACAATAGCCCATCCCTCAATCCAATCGCGCATACCCCCTCTTGTCACCCCTTTTAACGACGCGTCTCGCTGCAAATCACGTTTCTTAAATCACCAAACTCATCATGTCTGAACAAGAAGTGGCCATGCTTATCCTTCAGGGGGAAAACCTCCGCTGGCCCCTGGACAAAGATCGACTGACCATTGGTCGTGGCCCCGACTGCGACATCATCCTGCCCGATCGCGTCGTCTCCCGACGTCACGCCTGCATTGAACGCCGAGAAGGAAACTACTTCATCGTTGATGACCAAAGCAAAAACGGCACCTTTGTCAATGGCGAACCCGTGCTCCAGCCGCGCCTGCTTATCGACGGCGACGAAATCCAAATCGCCCTCCGATTTCGGTTGACCTTTGTCGACGCTGGAGCAACCGCACCCCTAAGTCTCGAAGACCCCCAACCCGTCGCAACTATCCGATCGGGATTGCAGCTAGATGACACGCGACGCACGGTGACTGTCGCAGGCAATCTCCTCGATCCGCCGCTTTCTGTCGCCCAATATCGTTTGCTGCGAAGTTTGATTCAGGCCCAAGGGGCCGTGGTCAGCAGAGAAGAGATCGTAAAGGCTGTTTGGCCAGAAGCGCATGGCGAAGGCGTCTCTGAACAAGCCATTGACGCCCTTGTGCGACGCCTCCGTGAACGATTGGCAGAACTCGACCCCGACCATCAATACATCGTCACCGTGCGCGGCCATGGCTTCCGGTTCGAAAATCCGGCCCCATCGCGAGGATAACACATACGGCGGACGCACTCGACGAGCGTCCATTCCTTCGATCTGTCCACTGTGGGGAGAGAAAAACGCGTAAGCGCGGAGAGGCGCTCCTTGGTCAGACCTGACTATATTTGGCATCCGGCCCGACATTGGCTACAATCGAGCCATGTCAACGCCGATGCGCAAACAATACCTTCAGATCAAAAAACAATACCCCGACGCCATTCTCTTCTTCCGGCTCGGGGATTTTTATGAGACTTTCGATGAAGACGCCAAGATCGTCGCCGAAGTCTGCGAGGTCACCCTGACCAGCCGCCCGGTGAGCAAAGGTCAGCGGGTGCCCCTGGCCGGGGTGCCCTGGCATAGCGCTGAAACCTATATCGCCAAACTCATTCGGGCGGGCTACAAAGTGGCCATTTGTGAGCAAGTTGGAGAAGTTGGCAAGGGCCTGGTGGAACGAGAGGTGGTGCGGGTCATCACCCCAGGCACCCTCCTCGAGCCCGCGCTCCTGGACGAACGTCGCAACAACTACATCGCTGCACTCATCTTCGAAGGAGGAAAACGCTCGGGCATCGCCTATGCCGACGTCACCACCGGCGAATTCGCGGTTACGGAGATTCGGGGAGAAGAAGTGGCACGCCGCGCCCGAGAGGAGCTGGCTCGCCTAGCCCCCGCTGAACTGCTCATCCCTGACACCGGGGGCTATCCTGGCCTGGAGGAGTACGCCATCACGCCTTATGAGCCCTGGCGCTTCGAAACCGAAGCCGCACGCCAGGCCCTGATGGATTACTATGGCGCCACCAGCCTGGAAGGGTTCGGCTGCGAGCATAAACCCCTGGCCATTAGCGCCGCCGGCGCGCTTATCGCCTATCTGAGAGAGACGCAGAAACAAGTATTAGGGCATCTACAACCCTTACACACCTACTCTACCGAAGACTACATGTTACTCGATCCCGCCACTCGACGCAGCCTGGAGCTGGTGGAAACCATGCGCGAGGGCGCGCGACGGGGGTCCTTGCTGTGGGTGCTTGACCGTACCCTGACCCCCATGGGGGGACGGTTGCTGCGAAAATGGGTCAATCAACCATTGTTGGATATTCATCGCATTAACCAGCGTTTGGACGCGGTGGAAACCTGGGTCAATGCGCCCCTAGAAAGAGCGCAATTACAAGAAGCCCTGCGCCAGGTGCGAGATATCGAACGATGGGCCAATCGCTGCACCCAGGGCATCGCCACGCCACGAGACCTGATGGGCCTGCGGGAAAGCCTGCGCGCCCTACCGACCATCCGTACCATCGCGGCGCGACTGAACCAGGACGACGACCTCGACCTAAACGAAGAAGCGCTGCACCTCCTCGAAATCGCCATTGCCGAGGAGCCCCCCGCCACTCTAGCCCATGGTGGCGTTATTCGCCCTGGGTTCAATGCGGAATTGGATAGCATCACCTTGGCCGCAAAGGATGCCCGAGCTTACATCGCCGGTCTGGAGGCGAAAGAACGGGAGCGCACAGGCATCCAAAAACTCAAAGTCGGCTACAACAAGGTTTTCGGCTATTACCTGGAAGTGCCCAAATCGCAAACCGACAAAGTCCCATCCCATTACATTCGCAAACAAACCTTGGTGAACGCGGAAAGGTACATTACGCCCGAACTCAAGGAATATGAATCCTTAATTCTCAATGCGCAAGAGCGCCTGCTAGACCTGGAAAACAGCATCTATAAAAGCGTTGTCGGACAACTGGCAAACATGGCTCCCCGGCTATTGGCCGCAGCCGACGCAGTCGCCCGCCTCGATGTGTATGTCGCCCTGGCCGAGGTGGCCGTAGACCGCCGCTATGTCCGACCGCAGCTCACCCAGGATCGGGTCATCAACATTCGAGCAGGACGCCACCCCGTCGTGGAACTCACCCTGGAGGGGACATTCTTCACTCCCAACGATGCCTATCTTGACTCCGAACGCGCCATTGTCATTCTCACCGGTCCCAATATGGGAGGGAAGTCGACCTTCCTTCGCCAGACCGCGCTCATCACGCTCATGGCCCAGATCGGCTCCTTCGTGCCCGCTGAGGAGGCCCGCATTGGCTTGGTGGACCGCATTTTTACCCGTATCGGTGCCCAGGATGAAATCCATAGCGGTCAGTCCACCTTTATGGTCGAGATGGTAGAAACCGCCAACATCCTCAACCACGCCACCAACCGATCCCTGCTCATTTTGGATGAACTTGGCCGGGGAACCAGCACCTACGATGGCATGGCCATTGCCTGGGCGGTGTTGGAATACATCCACAGCCATCCCAAGTTGGGTTCTCGCACCTTGTTCGCCACCCACTACCACGAACTCACCGCGCTGGCCGAACGCCTGCCTCGCATCGTCAACTTTCACGTAGCTGTCGCCGAACAAGGAGACGAGGTCGTTTTTCTCCACGAGATTCGGCCTGGCCGCGCGGACAAATCCTACGGCATCCATGTAGCGCAGCTCGCAGGCATGCCCAAACAAGTAATCAGCCGGGCCAATGAGATCATGCGCCAGTTGGAAGAGGCGGGTCGGGAACAGGAAGCGCTCGAGATGGGCGAAGGCGCCATGCAGCTATCCCTCTTTAGCGAAGGCCCTGATCCGATCCGCCAGGAAATTGAACAGGTGGACATCAATACCATGACTCCGCTGGAAGCTCTCAACTTCCTCTATTCTCTTCAGCAAAAGGCAAAACGAATGTAGAGGAGTCATGCGAATCCTTATCGACGCCCGCGTCATTCAAGATCATTTTCCTGGGATCGGGCGCTATGTCTATAACCTTCTCCTCGCCCTCGCCCCGCAACTAAAAGGGACACTACTGGCGCTGGTCGCGGCACGCGCATCCAACACGCGGTATGACTTGGCTCAACTCAACCGTTTCCCCAATGTTCAACTCATCCCCACAGACATCCCGATTTTCAGTTGGAGTGGTCAAACCCGTCTGCGGCAACAAATTCGCGAATACCATCCTGATGTTGTTCATTTTCCTTACCATGTTCATCCCTACCGTCTTGGCATCCCCTCTATCCTCACCCTATACGATGTAATCCCGCGTCGCTTTCCCCATTACTTTTCTCCTCTCACCCGATGGAAAATTGAACTCATCCAACGAGCGGCGCTTCACAGCGCCCATGCGTTCCTGGCGATCTCGCAATCCACCGCCCAGGATTTCATGTCCCTTTACCGCATTCCACCTGAACGCATCGTTATTACGCCATTGGCGCCTGACCCCATCTTCCATCCCCGGCCAACGGATGTCGTGACGGCGTTTCGTCAGCGGCTGGGGCTGCCGAGGAATTATCTCCTTTACCTGGGTTCCAACAAACCCCATAAGAATCTGATCCGGCTGGTTCAGGCCTGGCACAACGCATTAAACCAGGGTCTGGATCGCGACGCCATGCTGGTCATTGCTGGGCATTGGGATGATCGCTACCCGCAACCGAAATCCCTTGTTTCAAGGTTGGGATTACAACATCGCGTGCGATTTCTGGGCGCTGTATCGAGCGAGGAGCTGCCTTTGCTTTATGCCGCCGCGCATGCCTTTATCTTCCCCAGCCTCTACGAAGGATTTGGCCTCCCCGTACTTGAGGCCATGGCGTGCGGCATTCCCACCGGATGTAGCCGAGCCCCTGGACTTATCGAAGTGGCCGGCGAGGCGGCGCTCACGTTTGACCCCACCCACATTGAGGACATGACGACGACCATCGTTCGTCTGATGACCGACGAACGTTTCCGCACGACATTGCGCCAGCGAGGGCTGGCCCGAGCAGCGTCCTTTCGATGGGAAGACACAGCGCGCATCACATTGGACAGTTATCGAAAAATCTGCCACACTTATTAATCACGCGGGCAACATACAATCTCTTTTCAGGAAGTGACAGATGTGAATCGCACACCCAGATCAAATGCTTCTTCATTCATGCTTGTGGATTTCTGGTGATTTTGACGATGAATATCCTGCATATTTATAAGGACTACCACCCAGTGATGGGCGGGATCGAAAACCATCTGCGTTGGTTGGCTGAAGCCCAAGCGGCCCGAGGACATCGGGTAAGTGTGTTGGTGACCAATCCGTCGGGCATGGAAACCACGATTCAAGAAGAACATGGAGTTCGGGTGATCCGGGCGGCTAGAATCACTACGGTCGCCTCGACCCCTATAAGCTTTTCTTTGCCGGCAATCCTGTTTCGGGAAGACCCAGACATTGTCCATTTACACTTTCCCTATCCGGTAGGCGAGCTCAGCCAGTGGCTTTTCCGTCGCGGCCGGGCCTCGGTGATGACATATCATAGCGATATCGTGCGACAGGCGAGTTTTCTGCGCCTCTACGGCCCCTTTTTGCGCCGCATTTTGCACCAGGTGGACCGCATCCTCCCAACGAGCGAGCCTTACATCCAAAGCTCTCCCTGGCTGCGTCCTGTCGCGCATAAATGCACCGTAGTGCCGCTAGCCATCCATGTCAATCGCTTTCAGAAAGCCATGCCAAGACGAGTGGCGTCCATTCATCGCCATTATCCGCGCCCCTTGCTACTCTTCGTCGGACGTCTGCGTTACTACAAAGGGTTGGATTATCTCATTCAGGCCATGCGTAACATCGATGCCACGTTGATAATCATCGGCGGCGGTCCCGAAGCGGCCCGTCTAGGGACCATGAGCTACGAGCTGGGCGTCGCCCACAAAGTTCACTTTCTTGGCGATATCAGCGACGAACTCCTCCCGGCTTACTATCAGGCCGCGGATATATTCATTCTCCCCTCGAGTCACCGTAGCGAGGCCTTTGGCATCGTCTTGTTAGAAGCCATGGCAGCTGGCCTGCCCCTGATTACGACAGAGTTAGGCACAGGCACATCCTGGGTCAATCAAGATGGCGTCACCGGCCTGGTTGTGCCGCCTCGGGATGTGAAGGCGCTTGCAGCGGCCATACAACGCCTGTTGAGCAATGATGAGATGCGGCGCGCTATGGGAGCCCGGGCATTGGCCAGAGCCCGGGCTGAATTCGATCTACCCGTGTTGGTGGAGCGGGTTACGGCTGTTTACGAACGCGTTTTAAACACGTAATGTTCTGGCGATACGCAACTGTGTGCATCGCTGTCTGTTAAAAGGGCAGATCCTCTTCAGTCGGACCAGGCGCTTCTTTAAACGCCGCGCCGCTGCTGCCAAATTCTTCGGTGGCTCGTCCTCCCAAAAATCGCACATTTTGCGCCGTCAATTCCAACGTCGCCCGCGGTTCGCCATCTTGACCAACCCAGGCGCTGGCATCGATCTCTCCTTCGACCAGGACCGTCCGCCCTTTAGACAGATACTCATTGCATAACTCTGCCAGTTTACGCCAGGCCGTCACACGAAACCAAGTGGTTTTTTCTTGCATCTCCCCCTCTTGATTTTTCCATCGCCGGTTAACCGCTACGGTGAATGTGGTAACAGGAATGCCGCTAGGGGTATAACGCATTTCTGGATCGCGGCCTAAATTACCCACGATAACAACATGTTGATACATACATCCTCCTAATGTTGAATTCGCGCCGAAGCGCATGTGGAATCCTGCAGTTTCTGCCAAAAGAAAGTATAATGGGGCTCCCGAAAGAAGTCAACACACTCCGAACGAATGTTCCTGCTAAATCGCATCCTCGGGCAACACATCCCAAACATCTTCCAACCAGGCGGAGACCGCCACCAGCAATGATTCCTGGTTGTCATTGCTCAGGATCAGCACCAACATATCTTCGGGCCCGGCAGCGATCTCGTCAATCATGGCGCCATTGAGAGAATGGCGCACCAAGGTCTCGCCTATGTCATCGAGTCCCACGATGGGATCGCTCTCCTCATCCACCGCGATCGAAGCGCCATACAGTTCCAGCTTGGTTTGGTTGGCAAGATAGAGATCGATATCAACGAACGCGCGTTCAGCCTGGGAGATAGGCCCTTCCATCGCTTCATCAAGCATGGATTGATCCCAAACCACAATCGCTGAAATGGGCGCGCCTTCTAAGGCGATCAGTTCTTGCCAGAGTTCATCGGTCAGTTTAAATTGAAGATCGGCCATAATTCATCTTCCCAAAGGAGATGGCGTTTCATCTAGCATAGCACGCGGCCGATAGGGTGTCAATGGGTTTCGAAGTTTTTCTGCCAATCTCGTCGTTGTTTGGCGATGGCTTCGAGGCGCGCTCTAAGCTCTTCCTCATTTTGCTGGGCCAGGGCTTCCCGAAAAGAAGACAACTGCGCTATCAGATCATCCACAGCGGTCAACACCGCAGGCTGATTGGTGAGCAGGATATCCAACAGCATGCGCACATCAGACGCTGCAACCCGGGTCGTATCTCGAAATCCGCTGGCAGCGACCTTCCAGACCAGAGGGTCTTCTTGCGCCACCGCCATGACATGAGCCACCAGACCGACGGCCCCTAAATAAGGAAGATGGCTGATCGCTGCCACGAGACGATCGTGCCTCTTGGGCTCCAGGATAAGAGGCTGGGCGCGGATGAACGTCACCAACTCGTGAACAAGCGCCATGGCGTCAGGTGAGGTGCGAGGCAAGGGGCACAAAACAAACGTACAACCTCGATAAAGGCCAGGTTCCGCAGCAGACAATCCGGCGATCTCCTTTCCGCACATCGGATGCCCGCCTACAGGTTGCACATGCTGGGGCAGGGCGTCCATGGCCCGGCATATCGCCTCTTTTGTGCTCCCCATATCCAACAGCACCGCGCCGGGCTTCATCCGCGGACCAAGTGCATCAATCTGCTGCAGAATCGTTCGCACCGGTGTCGCCAAGACCACAATATCCGCGTCCGCCACCGCCTGTTCAACGTCCATAGTGACATCATCCACACACCCGCTGGTCTCGGTCTCTGCAACGGCTTCGGGGCGACGCACCACGCCCGTGACGCGACGACAGTGCCCGCGCAGATCATATCCCAGAGACGCCCCCATCAAGCCCATGCCCACAATAACCACATGGGAGGAACGCAGCCGTCCGAACATGTTCATACACGCCTCCCCAACGCCTGAGACAGAATGCGCAAATCATCCATGAGCGCCCGAAAGCGTTTGGGTTTCAGCGATTGTGCGCCATCAGAAAAGGCCTCGGCGGGATGGGGATGGACTTCGATCATGAGACCATCCGCGCCAGCGGCAATAGCGGCTTTCGCTACCGGGGCGACAAGCTGCCATTTCCCGGTGCCATGGCTGGGATCGGCAATCACCGGCAGGTGGCTCAAATGTTTAAGGGCGGGAATCGCGTTGATATCGAACGTGTTGCGCGTATAGGTCTCATAGGTGCGAATACCGCGTTCCACCAACATGACATTGGGATTGCCATTGGCCATGACGTACTCTGCTGACATGAGCAGTTCCTGCAAGGTGCCGCTCAACCCACGTTTTAGGAATACAGGTTTTTCCTGTTTACCCACAGCTTGCAATAGTCGATAATTCTGCATGTTGCGAGCACCGATTTGCAAAATATCCGCATAACTCGCCACCAAATCGACCTCTTCTGGAGCCATAACCTCGGTGATGATAGGCATGTTGTAAATTTCTCGAGCTTCTGCCAGATATTTCAGGCCCTCTTCTCCCAACCCCTGAAATGAGTATGGGGAGGATCGAGGCTTGAATGCGCCCCCTCGCAAAATATGGGCGCCCGCCTCCTTCACGGCGTGGGCGGTTTCTAGCAACTGGCTACGACTTTCCACCGAGCAAGGGCCAGCCATAACCACAATCTGATCCCCGCCAATCGTCACATCCCCAACTTGAATGATGGTGTTCTTGGGATGGAATTCGCGATTAGCGAGTTTGAAAGGCTCGGCAATGCGCACAACGCGCTCAACGCCGGGCATGACCTCAAATGCGTTGCGGCTTAACCGCGCAGTTTCGCCGATCAATCCGATGATGGTGTGCGACTCGCCCGGTGAAAGATGAGCCTCCAGGCCCAATGCTTCCACGCGTTCAAGCACACGTTGCAGATCTTCTTCTGTGGCGGTTGGTTTCATGATGACAATCATCTCAACTCTCCTTTCTTTTTTCCTGGGGATGGACGCAGCATGATACGGATCCTTTTGCAGCGCTACGCCATTTCGGGTATGGGATCCGGCTCAGGAACACTGCGGTCCAAAGCTTCGGCGATGCGTTTCACCTGCTGGACAAGTTCGACAAAACGCTCCGGTTTCAAGGATTGGGGCCCGTCAGAGAGAGCCTCATCCGGACGAGGATGGACCTCGACGATGATTCCATCAGCGCCAGCGGCAATGGCCGCGCGAGCCATGGGCGTGACCGCGTCCCAACGGCCTGTGGCATGGCTGGGGTCTGCGATAATTGGGAGGTGGCTCAATTGCTTGAGGATTGGCACAGCATTCAGATCGAAGGTGTTGCGCGTGTACTTTTCGAAAGTGCGAATGCCCCGTTCACAAAGCATGACGCGATAGTTGCCTCCAGCGAGGATGTATTCTGCAGACATGAGCAATTCTTCCATGCTGCTCATCATGCCCCGCTTTAAGAGGACTGGCCGCTGGATACGGCCCACGGCATGCAACAACCCGAAATTCTGCATATTGCGGGCGCCGATCTGAAGGATATCCGCATATTCTGCGACCATGGGCACTGCGTCCGGCGACATCACTTCAGTAATAATGGGCATGTGATAGACCTCGCGCGCCTCAGCCAGGATCTCCAACCCTTTCAAGCCCAATCCTTGAAAGGAATAGGGCGAAGAGCGAGGCTTAAACGCACCACCCCGGAGGATGTGGGCACCCGCCTCTTTCACGGCGTGAGCGGTCTCCAGCAGCTGGCTACGACTCTCCACCGAACAGGGTCCAGCCATGATGATGATCTCTGGCCCACCAATGCGATATCCGCCCACCCGAAAAACGGTGTCATGAGGATGGGACTCTCTGCTGGCGAGTTTGAAAGGCGCGCTGATGGTGGTGATCTGTTCAACGCCGGGCATGCGTTGAAAATCTTCACGCTTGATGCGGCTGGTTTCTCCCACAACCGCCACGACGGTGCGTTCAGTACCATAAATTGGGTGCGGCGTCGCGCCGGCCTTCTGAACCATGGCGATCACCGCGCCGATTTCGGCGGCAGTGGAATTTGGGTTCATGACGATGATCATAACTGACCTCTTGAAGATGTCTTGGAGATTAGAGCCTGTTAGAAACGGTCTTATGGCTTTACGGTAGTTTTTACGTCAAGAACTTTCCAACACTCCGCGAATGGTGCTGAGGTAGCAGATTGTTGGACATCCATTGACGCCAAGGTGTGAAAGAACCATCGAACAAGGGCCTGCCTTCAGATTTGCAACAATTCTGCCTGGCTGCCATTGTTAAGGTCTGGCATGTGAGCCGCCGGGTAAGAACCGAGCAATTTTACGAAAGCGGCTCGGGCCAACAGTGCAACCAGAGCTTCGCGTTGCTTCTCATCTTGCCAATGCCCTTCGAAATCAAGATAAAACACATAATGCCAGGGACGATTGCGGCGGGGGCGACTTTCTAGTTTGGTCAAATTGATCTGGCGCGAGGCGAATTCATTCAGGCAGGCGACCAGGGCTCCTGGGCTATGCGCAGTGGCAAAGACCAAGGACGTTTTGGCGTACTCAGTATAAGGGGGTTCGCCCCGGCCAATCACAAAAAAGCGTGTGTAATTGAACGTCAGATCCTCAATGCCTGGCGCTAAAATATCGAGATTATAGATTTTGGCCGCCAGCTGGCTGGCGATGACCGCGACCCCAGGCTCGGGATTGTTCGCCAGGTCTTTGACGCTGCCAGCCGTATCATACCAGGGCTTGGCCACCCAGCCATGCCGATTCAGAAAACGCTCGCACTGGGCCAAGGCTTGCGGATGTGAACGCACCTCGCGGATATCGGCCAATTGGGTGCCAGGCGGCGCAATAAGATTATGACGAACCCGCAAAAATATCTCTCCCCATATCTTCAAATCATGCTCTAACAAAAGGTCGTAGGCTTTGTTGATAGACCCTGCTACGGAGTTTTCCACCGGTACGGCGCCGAATGTGGCATGTCCCTCATCCACCGCGGCAAAAATATCCTCAAAGGAACGGCATGGCAATGTGTCGACTTCATCACCGAAATGCTGACGAATGGCTTCTTCACTGAAAGCGCCATGTTCCCCCTGAAAAGCAACCAAAACAGACTTACTCATCGCGACCTCCCGCTGATACGCTCCCACGTGGAAAGTTGTTCTTCGATCCAGGCGTCCAGGTCTTCTTCATCCACTGGGGGAAGGGTGGCTTTATCTGGCCGCAGGACTTTTGCTTCCCCTACATACACATGATGAATCTCCGATGGCTTTTTGTCGGTGTTCCAATGAACTAGAATGCGAATACAGCGAGGGAGGCTGTTGGGGACATCCATCTCATGCCCGCACAACAAGGCCGCGTCCCACCATCCCAATTGCCTGGCTGCAAGCGCCGGAAATTCGGCATTGAGGTCACGGGTGGTGGTGAAGATGGCGCTGGCCACATCCTCTGGATGAATGCCATTGAGACGAATCATCAACGCCAACAAGCGGCGGGTCTCCCTCAATATCTCCTCTCGTGAATTGTTTGTGACGGTTGTGGCGCCGCGTACACCTCGACAAACCATGGTTGGTGACTCCTTAGGGGGGAAAACGTGGGCCCAAATGGGCGTGGTAACCGGTTGCGCATACCAGAGTCCGACTTGCAGCATGGGAATCCTCCTGGTAGAGATTGGGGGAGCGCTGCGCCCACGCTGCATTGAAATGAGGAATGCGATGAAAAAGAAAAGAGCGTGGGCTTGTCGCTCCACGCTCGGAAATGAGTTCAAAAACTGTGCGCCTACACAATGTCTCTTCCGGCGAGGAGCGACCTTCTAAAGCCAAAAAAGTATCCAAAATAAAAGGCAAAGAAGAAAGCTCCACGCCAAAACGCCGCGCGTCCCCACCCTGCCTGAAAGGCAGTCCAAGCAGTTTGGGATGCGACGGTTGAATTAGACATGGGCAGCACGCATGAAAGTTGTGTGCGCGAGCATAGCATATCGATTTTTGTCTTGTCAAATTATGGTTGCAGGGGAAGGGACAGGTCGTCTCTTTTTCGTCATTCGGTATCATCCTGTGGGCGCAATCCGGTGGTGCTCGGCGCCTGGCAACGCTTCGTGCGAGCTCGAGATCGCTTCGCGCACGTTGCCCCCTGTTTGTTGCAGGCGTTGGCGTGCGATGTCGGGTGGGCACTGAAGCAAAGTGCTCACAATGGCCACTTTGACATTGTTTTCACTCTGTGCCAAGACATGCGCTGCTTCCTCCTCGCTGATGTGACACGCCTGGGCCACAATCCGTCGCGCGCGTTCCTGCAGTTTGGCGTTCTTCTGCTGGACGTCCACCATCAGGTTGCCATAAGTCTTTCCAAGGCGCACCATGACGCCGGTGCTCAACATGTTCAATACCAGCTTTTGCACGGTGCCGGCTTTGAGCCGGGTAGAACCGGTGATGACTTCCGGACCGACCAACGGTGCGATGACATGATCGGCGAGCTCCGCCAGGGGCGCAGGAAGATTGCAGATGAGGGCGACGGTCAGAGCGCCGCGTTGTTGAGCCTCGGTGAGTGCGCCGACCACGTAGGGTGTTCGACCGCTGGCGGCAATACCCACTACAGCATCCAACGGCCCAACGACCAGATCACGTATTGCTTGCGCCCCATCCGCAGGTTTGTCTTCGGCCTCTTCAACAGCTTCAGTAAGTGCGACTCGCCCTCCTGCAATGACGCCCACCACCTGACCAGGCGCCGTATTAAAAGTGGGCGGACATTCCGCTGCATCCAACACGCCCAACCGCCCTGAGGTGCCAGCGCCAATATAAATC
>WFTO01000204.1 GCA_015485435.1 Anaerolineae bacterium
GCCGCTGTACTCCGACTCATCGTAAGCAGCTACCGGGAGATCAAGGGGAATTTTGGCGTCTCCGATGTAATCCCATCGCCGCTGTTGACTGTTACGCGCCATTTCATACCCGGCTTCTCCGTAAATTTCTTTGAAATATAGCAAGGTATTGTATTGCGTCAACGATTCGTCCAGCCAGGGATGGTGAATCTGATCGTTGCCAACGACGTTATAAAACCACTGATGTCCAACTTCATGTGCGGTGGCGAACTCAAAAAACTGTTGTTCGGGGTCATACAACGATAAGGCAATAGCAACAATGCCTGGGTACTCAACGCCTCCTGCTAAGGTTGGCGTGGCAGCAATATCGAATTCTGTATACGGATATAGCCCGTAATAACGGTTGAACACACCAAGGGCATCCATAGCATACTGCATGGCCAGTTTATTGGCTTCGGCCCGTTCTGGCGGGGAAAATGCACGGATCAAGGTGTCGCCTGAGCGCGACTCCAGAACCTGATAGCGTGCGCTACTAACAAGATAAAAATCTCTCATGGGCCCCGCCGCAAATATAAGCGTTTGCCGACCATCTTCTTCAATACGATCTATCTCTATGCCTGAAGCCTGAGCCACCTGATTCGCTGGAAGGTTGACCCGAACCAGATAGTAGGCGATATCACTGTAGGTTACATCGCCGTAGTTGGGGGGCACATCCGTGTACCAGCCATACTCATCATCATAAGCCGGGATCATCGGATAGGCATGAGCCAAGGCTACGATATCATCGAGAAAGGATAAAACCGCGTAATTTGCGCCCACAGTTGTGGGAACTGTCACTTGATAAGTCATCGAGATAACTGTTGGCTCGCCTGGCAATAAGGGAGCGGCCAGAATCACGCGCAAAACGCTATCCTCCGCTTCCAGCGAGGTCTTGGCAGGCATGCCATTGACGGCAACGCGGCTAACAGTCATCCTGCCATCCAAGATATTAGGGAACAATCTAAACACCACCTCACTGAGCGCAACATCCTCTGTATTGGTGTAACGCACCTCCATTTTGCCCGAAACATGGGTCAGATCATCACTGAGCGTAAAATCAAGGTGGTAAATATTGGCGTCCGGATGCGTCGTTAGCACATTTTGTGCAGAAGGGATAAGCCCAGCAACAAAGGGGGTGCGATCATCCCAGGAGATGTTAAACAGGGTAGGGGAAGGGATGAGCGGCGTGGGTGTCGGCGTAGGGGAGGCAGGATGCGAAGGCGTGAGAGAGGCGGCTATGTGACGGGTAGGCGACACACCTATCTGGGGTGATTCGGTCGTTGGGCCGCACGCTGACACGAACAAAGCCAGGAAAAGCGCCAAAAACAATACCCTGGGGCTTGGCAAAGACATTTTAGAGCGCATAGTTTATGGATTCAACCGTTGGACATGGGGTTTGATCTGTAGCCTATCGATCAGCTCATTCAATTCATCATCACTCAATGGGCGGTTTTTCCCAGCATAGGCTGTCAGTGCAGCCTCCATCATGTTGGTTCCGAAAGATCGGCCTTCATATCGTGGAGTCGTAGTAATAAGCCAGCGCACGCCACGCGCTTTCAGGAGTTCGACATCGGCTTCTGTAGTTGTATTCGTTAAGATATCCTTCCCGCCAAGATCTTCTGGCATATGTTTACGAATATACAGAAAATCTCCCGCAATCAGATCCGCCTGCTGCCAGTATTTTTCGTATTTGGGTTCAATCGTTTCTTGCTTCTCACCTGTGGGATAAACCATCGAGATGGGCAATTTCCCCACAATCGGCAGCAAAATCCCTCCGAGTCGGCGCAAATTGTTCAACCCTCTGACCGGCAAAGGAATTCCCAATGCAAACATCAAATCACCAAATATCACTTCATCGGCCACCTCTGACACTGCCTGCGCCATGCCAAAACGATCCACACCAAGGGTAAAAAATGCCCTATGATAATGAGGCATCCTCCCTAATTCGGATGCTGCCAACTCAAAAACTCTACGCTCTAACGTATGTTTCAAACCCCGCCCATCGACGGCTGGCGTTTTGTGGACATCACGAATCAAACCGATACCGGACCGCAATGGGTATTCCCTGTCGTCAAGGCGCAAATAGAGCTCCACGCCTCCCACTCCAAGCGCGTCCACCTTGCCATCAAGTTCCGCAAACAACTGACGCGCCTTGTTGGGATCACCATCGGTGCCGATACGTTCGACCTCAATCGATTCGTCATCAAATGTGATAACAACTTTTTTGTTACGTTTACTACTACCTAAACTTACACTGACTGCACGTTTCATGATTTACACCAATATGAATGCAGGGATATGTTGATTGTTGAGAGAAATGATCAATCCTTGTTTTCTACAACCTGATACTCGCCATCCACGATATCGGAGCGATCGAGTTCTTCATGTCCAATCGAATAAAAATCGGCATCCTTATAGGGTTCATGATGATATGCTTCATTCTCAGATTGAACTTCTTTAAACACCGCCATTCTGTTTTTTAAATAAATGGTGGCAACTATAAGCAAAAAAACGACAATCAAAAAAGAAAGGCAGATAAATGAAAAGATAGCGCCAATCACATTCATGTTAATCTCTCTTCCATGCAGGTATGCGATCACTGATAGCCTGTCCTCTGGCCTCGTAGACAATTTCCCAATAGGGAATCCAAGCCAGAGCAGCTAAATCGATGGAGACATCCATCCGTCGAGGTTTAACCAAATAGGGTTCAATATCGTCCTGCGTTTCCTCCCATTTGGTGGCAATGGCCTCTGCTTCAACGCGCAATTCCTCCTCTAAGGTTTGCAAGGCTTTCTCCAACCGTGCAATCTCTTCAATCGACTCATCGACGTCCATTTTGGCCTTCGCGGTCATGCGCCGTTTGGTCATCGCAGAAGAAATGGACTTCCTTCTCCCGAAAATTCCTAAAATTCCGAGCAGCGTCTCCGCACCGGACACCATTTCTTCTTGCTTTCTGGCCGCATATTCTGCTTGATCTTCTGCCAGTTCTATTTTTTCACGTTGTAGCCGGGTGCGCAAACGATCGAATTTTGGACGATATCGTTTGCGCAATTTGTCTACTTCTTGATCTCGTCGTTCTCTAGCAGCCTGTGCCAAACGGATGCGGAATTCACGTTCAGACTCACCGGGTCTACTGTACATTTTCAGCGCAGGGTTCGAAAGCAATGTAAGTCGTTTTGTCTGATAAAGATAATCAGCAAATTCTTTCGTCAACTTCTTCAATTTACGCACAGTGCTGAGTTCCCGCGGCACCTCTCCAAATAAAACCGACTCCTGCGCAGGTGTATCATCAAGCCCAGATGGAT
>WFTO01000205.1 GCA_015485435.1 Anaerolineae bacterium
ACACGTCACCATCTTCCCCGCGAATGATTTCCACAGCGGCATCCACATTCTCTTGTTTACGGCTGGCTACGACCACTTTGGCGCCTGTAGCCGCCAGGGTGCGAGCAATGGCCAAACCAATCCCGCGCGTGCCGCCTGTCACAATAGCTACTTTGTCAACGAGATCAAACCTGGGTAATGACGACATAAAAGGCTCCTTTCTGTGTGTAATTGTCTGGAAGACAAATTTTTTTGGACTACATCCGCCCTTTTCATCGAGTAGGATGAAAAATATTATTTGGCTGGTGCGCCAGCCTGCTCCAAGAGTTGGTTGAACTGAATCACAAAGGCCTCTGGTGGCCGGATAGTCATCCCACGCCAATAATCCTGATCGCCGTGCAACCCGCAAAGCCCCAAAAAGATGACAACGTTTTCGCCATTTTTGAGAGTGAATTGCAGTTCATATGGAGCGGGGCAACGGACCGGTGGCGTCAGAGGAAGCGTTTTGTTCAGCGGGTCCAACAATGCGCGAATGGTTTGCGGATCGTCAATCTGGACGATTACTTCCATCCCTGGCGCTCTTGGCTGTCGGGAGACATCGACATCCACGGAGGAAGTCTTGGGGGCAAAGATGTTGATATGGACCGTTTGATCCAGTTCGGCCGCTTCCACCAGATTCAGGGCCAGCTTTTTGGCCTTCTCACTGCCACATTCCCCTCGAAAATAGGCCCATGCATTGCATTCACTGCCATCATCAAAAATACAAACTCCATATTCATTGCCCACATCATCTTTGCGCGTCTCAAAGCGATATCCCTGATCCCGACAATAGCCAGCTGCAGGATTCGCCAGTTTCGCCTGATCAATGGTTGGAGTGGGTGGCGCCCCTGTAGAGCCAGAAACAGAACATCCCATCAAAAGCAGAGACAACAGCCATAAGGAAGACGCCAACAAAAACAAACGTCGCATAATCGACCTCTCGTTCGTTGATGATCTGGGCAAAGCCATCTCATTCTAACCCTGACGACAAGACTTGACAAACCCATTGATTCCCAATTACGCTGACTTCTCGCAACAGTTAAGGTTCGCTCTCCCAGAAATCAATCACGACAGCTCGACGGCGCTACGATAGATGAGTGTTCTTCTTCGTTTGCTTCGCTCCCTAACTCGGACACATTTTCGTGTTTGGAAACCTGGTGCACATCCAGTCCCTACTCTCACATCACGCTAATCCAACCCATCCCACTTCTACAATTCAAAAACGATGAAAGCTGACATTCCACAACTCATGCGCAAGCGGAAGCTTGACGCCATTGTCGTTTACGGCAACACCGACACCAGTAGCGATCTGGCGTATCTCACAGGGGGCGTTCATCTGGAACGAGCCATGTATCTTCATCCTCTCAACGGCTCCCCGGTACTTTTTGCTAATGTGCTCGAACGAGAAAATGCTGAGTCGACCGGAATATCAACTCGTTTATGGAACGATTTTCCTATCAATCGTTACCTGAAAGAGAGCAATGGCCGCATGTTGCCGGCCCAGATCGCGCAATGGCGCGACATCTTTGCCGCCTACAATGTCCATGGACGAGTTGGCTTTTACGGCATGAACGACATGGGGTTCGCTTATCGTTTCCTCACCGCTTTATCGGAGGCGTTACCTGACATTGAAGTGGTTGGAGAAACGCCCCCGAACATCTTCTCACTGGCTCGAGAGACCAAAGATGCTCGGGAGTTGGCAATGATGGCAGCTGTTGGTAAGGCGACGACGTCCATTGTCGCCAACGTATTTGACTTTTTAAGTGGCCATCGGGCCAAACGCGAAACGCTCATGACATCTCATGGCGAACCGCTAACGATCGGTGATGTCAAAGCGTTCATCCGCATAGAGCTGGTCAAACATAACCTGGAGGAAACACACGAAAACATTTTCAGCCAGGGAAGAGATGCGGGCGTGCCCCATAATGCGGGTCGACACGACATGCCTTTGCAGCTGGGACAGACGATTATTTTCGACATTTTTCCCAGAGACCGGGCCAGTGGTTACTTTCATGACATGACGCGTACATTTTTCCTGGGCTATGCGCCTGATCATCTGGCACAAAGATGGCAAGATGTGAAAACTGTGTTTGATGAAGTCATGGAGGCCATTCGCGTTGGCGAGCCAGGTGGCAAATTTCAACAACTAACTTGTGACCTCTTCGAAGATATGGGATATCCCACTATCTGCACAGACCCACAAATCACGAACGGCTACATCCATAGCTTGGGTCATGGCGTGGGCCTAGACATTCATGAAGGCCCTCGATTGAGCACGCTGGGACGTCAGGCGCCCTTGCAGCCAGGCCATGTTGTTTCTGTTGAACCTGGTCTATATTTTCCAGATGAGGGTTGGGGAATCCGCATTGAAGACACCATCGCCTTTGACGAAGAGGGCAACCTGGTTAATCTGACCGATTTCCCTTACGAGATGATCATTCCCATCAAGCTGGCATAAGGTTTTCTCTGTTATGTGCTTTGTTGTGCTGTGAAATGCTTTTCGTGATGGATAATCGGTTCCGTCAGGAAGCCAGTGGCGGATAACGCACCGTAGCTGCTCCTTGCATGCACCGCCAGGATTGATCCGTTCTCCTTTTTTCCTCCGCTATTACTCTCCTTAACATCGTTTCCATGTCTCCATTTAATTTTGACACGCCTATCAATCGACGTCATACCGACAGCGTCAAGTGGCATTACCCGGAACATATTTTGCCTATGTGGGTGGCCGACACCGATTTCATGGCGCCTCCCGCTATCATCGAAGCCCTGCAAAAGCGCATTAGCCACGGTGTTTTTGGTTATCATTACGAAAGCCCCACCTTGCGCGAAACCATCGTCAATTGGGTGTGGGAACGCTATCAATGGCGCATTGAACCGGACTGGCTGGTGTTTACGCCTGATGTAATGCGCGGCATGAATTGGGCAGCCCAGACGGTCGTTCAAGCTGGTGAGGGCATTTTACTGCAAACGCCTGTGTATGGGCCCTTTTTCGATCTGGTGCGCAATGGCGACTTTGTCTTGCAGGACGCCCCTCTCATTCAAGAGGAAAGCGGGCGTTATGTCATTGACAAAGCCACCCTGGACGCCGCCGTCACCCCTCAGACGCGCGCCTTCTTGCTGTGCAATCCACAGAATCCAACGGGACGCGTGTTCAACCGCACCGAATTAGAACAGCTAGCCGAGTTTTGTTTACGGCATGATATTACCGTGCTTTCTGATGAAATCCATGCTGATTTGGTTTACTCAGGCTCGCATCACATACCGATGGCGTCTATTTCCCCTGAGATCGCCAAACAAACCATCACGTTTATTGCTCCGAGTAAGACTTTCAACCTTGCTGGCCTGAAAGCGGCAGTTGGTATTGTACCCAACCCCGACTTGAGAACGAGAATGATGAAATCCCAACGAGGATTAATTGCCCGCATCAACCTGTTGGGGATGATTGCCATGGAGACGGCCTACCGTGAAGGAAGCGACTGGTTGGATGATCTGCTTCGTTATCTTCAACAGAATCGTGACTATTTGTGGCATAGCATCGTCACGGGAGCGTTGCCAGGTGTGCGTATGGCACGACCGGAGGGCACATTTCTGGCCTGGCTCGACTTTCGAGACACGCCCTGGGCCAACGCACCAGCAAAGCACATCCTGCAAGAAGCCAATGTGGTGTTGAACGAAGGGGCCTGGTTCGGCGAAACGGGCAAAGGCTTTGCTCGGCTCAACTTCGGATGTCCTCGCGTCACATTAGAAGACGGGCTTTCGCGCATTCAAACAGCGCTTCATCGCGCCTACGAAAACGCTTGACCCTCATCACTCACCGGATGGTGAGGGTCGCCAACGGATAAAGATTGTCTTTGAGGGGTTGGTTTTGCTCTCCAACCGAGGGTAAGCGAACCAAATCGCCTGAGCGATAAAGCGCGACCATCAGATGATAGGTTCCAGGCGAAAGATCGGCGGTGATTTGGAACCAACGCGTGGTATGGAGCATATCGTCCGCCCGCCAATGTTGCGGCAATAAAATCTCGCTGACCGGCCCGTCGTCCCCTGCCACCCAGCGTCCCTCAGCATCCAACAGTTGCAAAGAAAGAAGCACGTCTTGAGGTCCTGGCCCCAATGCCCGCCATTCAATCCAAACAGGAAGCACATCCCCAGGTTCATGGACGCCCTCCTCCACCGTCACTCCCATCAACTGCAACGTTTGTCCAAACTCTGCTTTGGCCGCAGAAAACTCATAAGGATTGGGTGGAGGAACATCGGAGCTGATGCGTATGGAACCAAAAAAGACACTATCTCCCGCGTAGTTGCCCTGGCTATCGAAAACTGGCAAATGAGAAGGAACTGCCTCCAGATTGAAGAGCGTCACCAATACGCGTGCCGAAGTGGGCAATGGTGCATCGGGTTGCACCACCAACCAATACGTTTCTTGAAAAATAGTCCCGGGCTGCCAGACATTGGTGGCAGCATTACCATGCCCCGGATACGTGACCAGGCTGGCATAACGCTGATTCCCGGCGCCCACCAGTTGGATGTTTAGTGAATAGGGGACGTCGGAACGGGCAAGAATACGCCAGGTAAGTGTCACAGCAAATCCTTGCCCGACCTGCACCTCATCGGCTGGCCAAACCGATGCGCCCAACAGGGTTGCATACTCCCCAAATTGCGCATCGAGGGGATAAGCATCATCGGATGGGGGCGAAGCCAACGCTTTTGGGGGCGCATACGCTGGCAACAGCAGCGTAAATGGCAGGAGAAGGCTTAATCCCAAAGGCCATAGAATGAGCAACCAACGAATTTTTCGCCAATAGGCGCCAAAAAGATAAGCCCATCCTTGCACCATCAACCAAGCCGCTACGGGCAAGGTGGACAACATATACCGACCACGCAAGAAGGGGCTGTTATGAAGCAATTCCCTTAAAAGTGGAAAGCTTACTGCAGCAAAAACAAATAAGGCCAAAAACGCGACAATACGACGTGAACGCGCCCCACCTTTCTTCACTAACCACAACAACATACCTATCATGCCAACGAGAATCATGCCCAACCAAACGCCATACACCCACTTTTCTGGCGCCAAATTCCCCCAGCCAAAGGACACCCAATAAGTATAAAAGCCATTTTGTAGCGCTTCAGGCAAAAGCGCCCAATCCACGGCCAACTCTCCCTGCTCCAGGCCGGTGATAATCGATTGCTGCGACACCGGATCTCTCGGTATCCACACTCCGGTATATTGATAGTTTCGCCACAGCAATGAACCACCGGTTAACGCCAACATGCCTACAAAAATCAAGAAACTCCACGTCAGCTGCCGCCATATCTGAGGTTGATGTCGCTTTCGCCAAATTCCCCACAAGAAAGCCAATAGGGCCAAAGGTATAATGGCCAGGGCAAGATATTTTGTAAGCAAAGCCAACCCAGCCACCAAACTCACAAGCAATGTCAATCGGGGCTTCGGGCCTTCTTCAATCAACCGCAACGACAAATATAGCAACAGGGGACTCAGTAAAATCACCAAAATATCATTGGTCATGACCGCACTTAGAAAAACAAATTGCGGAGCAAACGCCTGAACGGCCACACCCCAAATTGCGATCTCTGGACGATTTGGAGCAATATAGCGGATCAACCGATAGGTGACTATCAAGGCCAGCAAACTAACAAAAATGGACGTCAATCGTCCCAAATGCAACGCCAGGATCGTCCCTTTCCAGGGAAAGGATTCCACCATCGGATCGTGGATGGTCATGTTCACCCCGGTTTGTGCGCTTTCGCCACTCACATAAGGATTCACCTCTGGGGTGTAGCCATCTTGAGTGTTTACAAAATGCATGGGCAGGGAAGCCAGTAGATAATACAACGGCGGTTGGCTGGCCTCATCGAATTCAAATTCCGTGGTCAGGCGACGTCCGGGGTCTGGAAGGCTATGGGTCTCAGCAATGTATGCGGCATACCGGTAATGAGCCCACTCATCATGCGCCTCCCAAGGAGGAATGATGACACTATAAAAAAAAGCCAGCAAAACATGCCCCAACAGGATCAAGCCCAGCCATTGATGCGTACTCAAACGAACGAGAAGCGAGTTCCGTAACACAATAAATGAAGAGCGACAGAGCTAAAAACAACTTTGCTGCGAAAGAAGCGCACATTAGAGGGTAGAAAAAACATGGCAAGGCCTAGACCTTCGCCAGTGCTCATTATAGCACATCGTAAAAAATTCGCTCCATCCGCACAGCTGTGTGAAACCATGTGTACTGCTCCAGAACTCGCTGGCGCAACTTCCTTCCTACGACGTTCAACGTCTCCAGACGATCCCTCGCGTGTGCAAGAGCATGAGCCATCGCTTCGGGATCGGGCGCCGTATACAGCCCCAGAGTCCCTAAATACTGACGATGGGCTGGGGTATTGGTTGCCACAATGGGAAGTCCCATGCTCATATAAGGCAATAATTTCCCGCTGCCCTCACTGGTGGCCAGTTTAGGAGCAACTGCCAATTGTCCCAAGGCGAGATACCTCGGCGCCATCTCGTAAGGAACAGCTCCAGAAAAAATCATGCGTTGGCCTATTCCCAAAGCATTTGCCATGGCTCGATACCGTTCCACATGGGGAAATCCCATGACCAGCGCCTGCCAGGCGCCACGTAATCGAGCAAGCGCCTGCAAAAACAAATCCACACCCTGGTAAGGCGCCAGTAATCCCAGATAGACGAATGTCGGAAGTTCAGAGGAAAGGCCAAGACGCGCTTGTAGCGCAACATCGGGGGGTTGCGGGGAAAACTGAATAGGATCCACAGCATCCGGAAGGTAATAAAGACGGCTCCTGGGAATGCCTTGCGCCGCCAGAGTTTCAAGAGCATGTTGAGAGGAGACAAGCAAGGCTTTCGGTCGTCGATCGAGCCATGCTTCCAGGCGGTGTAGAGAAGAACGCCAACGGCTCTCTGGATGCAAAAAACGATGTGCGATCATTTCGGCGGTCAGGGAGCCCTGATAGTCAGAGGTCAAAGGAACGCGCAGCCATTTCGACAACATCCATCCAATAAGGATGCCTTCATGCAGATAAGCATGGATAAGATGCGGACGAAAGCGATACGCAGAAACAAGGGCGGTGGGCCCAAGAATCGCGTCTAATAACACTTTGATGCGCGAAGAGCCCACAGAGAGCTGCTTCAAACCGGGCAACGGTGCGCGCGTCACAGTCAGGTCTGGCAAATCCCGCCCCACAGGATACGTCACCAGACGGATTCGATGTCCCCGCGCCTGCAGCCCGCGCAGCTGCCCCATGATGCGAATATGGCACCCATAATCATTGTAAAATGCCGTGGGCGCTATAGCAAGAATACGTAAGGAGGCATGCGTCATCACTCCTAAAGATATCCTAACGAGCGAAGTCGTTCCTGAAGAATACGCTGGTCTTCATCGGACAAATCAGGTTTGGCCAGACTCTCCGCGCGCTCACTTTCGCTCGTGAAGATAGGCCTGCCGCGAGCGAAATCCAATACGCGCCCATCCATGAAGATGGGGATGGGCACATCCAGCAACTGCAAAATGGTTGGCGCCAAGTCCATCAAGGCAGCGCCCTGAATCATCCCCGAAGAGATGTGCGGTCCTGCAGCCGCCAAAATACCCTGCAAGGCATGATTCCCGGTAATCTCGCCACTTTCCCCAAAAGCATGATCGCTAAACCCAGAGCGAATGACGAAGTTTTCCTCTGGCTGCATGCTTGCTCGTTTCGGCTCAATGATGAGGTCAGGAGCCAGCGACGTCATGGGGCCGTGATAAAGGTCTTCCCGTGCAAAAATATCTGCAATGGGTGAGTGTCCGGTGCGCGGATCACGCGCTTGCAAAAGGGAGGAACGAAGGGCTTCAGTCAGGGCATGTAAGTCCCGTATATCAACCACGCCCGCGGGCTCGCGTCCTCGCACATTAAAACGAATCCCTCCAGTAGGAGAATAGTATGCCTTCGTCTGAGACCAATCGATGAATGTCAACCAGGGAGCGAGGGCGGGAGGCCGTCGCAATTTGCGCACGCCCGGTAGCCTTTTTTTGAAACGACGTAACGACGGATGTCGCCGCAAGCGTCGCCATACACTGACGGAAGCCATGGGTTTTCGCTTCCAGGTCAGCCACCCAGTTTCCGCCAAAAAAGCATTCACGTAAAACGCACGGGAGACGGGGCCAAAGCCATGATCAGAAAGCAGGATCACCGTGGCGTCTGGACCCGCAACGTCGAGCAGTTTGGCCAGCGCTCTATCCAAGGTCTGGTACGCTTTCTTCAGTTCGGGCACCAGCCGCCGGGCTTCCTCAGGATGATGGCGGGGATGATCCGGATGCAATAGATGCAACGTATAATGCTGGAGCCGATCAGTTGCCGTGAATACAACAACGAATGCATCCCACTCTTGCTGACACAAAAGCCAACGCGCCGCTTCTCCTCGGGCCTCGATGGCGCGAGTGGTTGCGCGTAGAAAATCGAACAGGCTCATCCCGGTGCGATCGACATTGATCACATAATCAGGCACAGCGTCTAAAAGGCGTTTCTGGAGGTCTGACGGCTGCGTAAAAGGGTAATGGATGTCCGGCGTCAGCATGCCTGCAATGGTAGTAACGTTTGGGATGGGGTGTGGAGGAAAGGTCATAGGCGTGTTGAGCAGGGCGATGCGCTTTCCCGCCGCCCCTGCAAGCTGCCAAAAAGGCGTTGCCCTAATCGACGCGGCAGTATTGAGCTCGACGCCGTAATCGTGGGGACGTTGCCCCACAAACCCAAAAACGCCGTGCTTGCCCGCATTGACGCCCGTGGCGAAGGTCGTCCACGCAATGGAGGATTCCGGACGAATGGTGGAGGATAGTCGCCCCCAACGTGCGCGCGCCTTGAACGCCGCCAGCGTTGGCAAAACACCTTCTTGCAGCCATGGGTCTAAGATTCGCCAATCTGCACCGTCAAGGCCGATAATCAGTAACATAAGCGCCAGGATTGCCTAAAATTCGTTGAGATCGTTGCATCACAAATAACCAAGCCCTCGTAAACGATCAGCAATCGCTGCTTGTTCGTCGGGCGTTAATGTTTGAGTTGGTTGTGGTGGAGGCAGATCCGGACCAGGTTGGGGAGGATGTTGGCGAAACCATTCCGGATCGAACATCCACTCAATCACCTGGCCATCCATTCCCTCGGGAATAGGCAATTCAGCCAGATGAAGGATGGTTGGCGCCAGATCGATCAGACGAGGAGCGAAGGGGAGACGTCCCTGCCGGATGGTTGGGCCTACGGCAAGAAACATGCCATCTGGCCGATGATCACCACTTCGCAACATCGCTCTAGGTGGAATGGGCGTGATTAATGTCGAGCCTAACGTGGGCACAACCGCATAATCGGTATCCAGAGTGAGAATTAAATCGGGAAATCTCTCTGCATATGGCCCGTGATACACCTCGTCCCGTCGCTGAATATCGGTGCAGAGACGTTCACCCGTATTGGGATTGCGCAATTGGCGGGCTTGCTCCTCGATAAAATCGAGCAGTCTGGGTGCGTCGGCCGGGGTCACCGGCCCAGGAGGCGAATAAGTTGTACGATGGAGATAAATGCCAGCTACATTATTGTACAAAGGCATCGCCCAAGCATACGTCTGACGCCAATCCATTGCATCGGCCAAACTGCCATGCTGCTTGATGGCTTTACGCGCCTCCTGAGGCAAAATTCGTTTAGCCATATCCGAGAGCCAGGGCGCGCCACGCTTGAGTCGTTGCATCCAGCTGGCCTTGCTCATTTGCAACCGCAGCAGATCGAGCTCCAGCAACCAGTTGTTGAGATGCACCCAATGTCGCGCGGCGGGGCCAAACCCATGATCGGACAAAAGTATGATATTGGCGTTTTCGCCAACGTTTTTGACCAAGGCTCCTAAAATTTGATCCAACAAAAGAAAGTAGTCCCTCAACTTATCTGCAATCCGAACATCCAGTTTGGATGCCTGTTCCTTCTGGCTCGGGGCCAGGTAATGCCAAAAGTGGTGAGATATCCGATCCGTCCCGGTGAATACAACCATCAATGCCTCCCAGGCTTGGTCCTGCATAAGCCGCAACGTGTGGACGCCCCGCCGCTCCGTCATCTGCAAGATATCATCCAACATATCCAATGGTTTGGGCAGATCGTCGAGAGATAGGGGCTGGCCAGGCCTGCCGTAATCCAGGTCGATGATGTATCCACGAAGTGCGCGACGAAGCTCCGGTGGCTGCACCCAATCTCGGGCGTAGGGGGGAGTCAACATGCCGCTGATAGCGAAACCTTTCACCGGACGTAACGGGTAGCTGAGAGGCACATTGATGCTTCCCGTAGCAAGCTCATTTTTGCTAAAGTATTCCCACAACAACGGAGCCCTGATCGAGGCGCTATTCACTGGCGCGCCCTGCCCGCGCAGCATTTTCTCTGGCGAGTCCTCGAAATCGAGGAAATTAAGCACGCCATGCTTTCCTGGATTGACGCCCGTTAAAAAACTGGCCCAAGCGGGCGCTGTGAAGGGAGGCTGGGTGGATAACAGGGGGCTCCATACGCCGCGCGCGCGCAGCGCTGCCAGGTGAGGCATGACGCCAAAGTCGCACAAAGGACCAAACAAATCCCATGTGCCGCCATCCAGGCCAATGATCAGCGTCTTCATAGTCTTTCATTGTCGCACAAAATTGCCTTGCTCGTCCAATGTGAGCACATGATGGGTGCGTTTCAGTTTGGGGGCTCAACGGCTGCTGAATCTATGGTAACCCCCACGCAGACCTCCTCCACTCGAGCCTAAACCCTGGGCTCGCGCAAGGGCGTCTTTTAGGGCATCATTCCTTGCATCAAGAGTGCGTAATCCTCCCCGGTTTGCAACAACAAACGCTCGCCGGTTTGGCTATCATAAAAACCTGTAATAAGTCTGAATGTTTTTCCGTGCGACTCCGCCGGCGGGAAAAGTACGAAATTGGTTTCTACGATCGCGCCAGGGCCCCATTGATTGGTTGGCATCGCTCCATATCCGGGCAGTAGATCATCTTGCGCTAGCTTTTCCCACTGCGCATCTAACAAATGTACAAATGCTTTGTACGATTTGGTGGGTGACGATTGCGCCTGCCAATACAATGTCAGGCGCAAGGGCTCACCCGCCTGCGGTGGATTGGGTGAGGCGTCAAATCCGATCAACCGGATGCCATCATTAAACTGCACAGAGAGCGGCTGGGTGGGAGGCAATACCGGCAGTCCCTGTCGCACCGGCGCGGTCCGCCAGGCTTGAACGCGCACATAGGTCAGCCCAGGAAACACTCGTTCATACACCCGTTGACCATGTTGCTCAAGCCAGGCGCGGATGATTCCTTGGGGATCGTTGACCGTATCGTAACCTCGCAGCACCCAGATTGTGTTATGATCGGCGAACAGCTGCAAAAGTCTTGTTTCTGTCTCTTCGCGACTGATTGCATAAAAATCGCTCTGCGGATCTCCCCAACCGATATTGGCATCCCCATCGACAAAGCCGGCGAGGACGACGATTGGTCCTGCTCCGATCTGATGACGTGGAGGAGGGTAGGCGCTGAGACGCCCCATCCACCCCACAGAACCGGGCCAATAATTCAGGAATGCTGGATAAAGATAGCCAGCATTGATCAAGATTGCATCGCGTGGGCCCATCCGCTTGTAGATGTCGACCACTGCGCCCCGTAAATCATCTGCTG
Source organism: Anaerolineae bacterium (assembly GCA_015485435.1). Classification (GTDB taxonomy): domain Bacteria; phylum Chloroflexota; class Anaerolineae; order J102; family J102; genus M2005. The sequence goes on from WFTO01000205.1 coordinate 11,700, forward strand.
CTTCGTAGTCAAATCGATGAACGTGGTAGTTCCTGAGGCTGATGAAAGAAGCGCCAAGTAGCAAAACGAACCATAGCCCTGCAATCAGAGCGTTGATAGAGAAACGCCATGTAAGCAGGCCGCCCCGAAAGCGTTGTATTGGCCGCAAGAGTACGAAAAATCCGGCTGCCACAAGAATTGGTATCGTTCCGCTATAAAGATTCAGGTAGCGTACATGATAAAGAGGAGTAAAGAGCAGGGAAAACAATATGATCAGAAGCACTGGTCCCACTAGCATGCCCCACAGCAACATTGCAATCCAGGGATTGTTGAATTGATGGCGAGGATGGGTTGGCGCTTTCAATGCAAGTAGCCCAATTCCCAGCGTCAGGATCCCAAACCACCACCACGATGCTGGCCTAACGGACTGCCCAAGAGTCAAAGCGGACGCGCCTTCAACGCCTATCTTGGTCAAAAGTGCAAACAGGCTCAGGGGCTGACGCCATGGAGGCACGGGAGGGTTTAAGGCCTGATTCAATGCATGGGGCAACCAGGGAGAGTAAAGGACAAGAATGCACACTTGTCCCATTAGCCAGCGCCAAATGTAACGTCGCCTGCGCAACCAGAGCCATGGAAGGATGAACAGGTTGAGGGCCAAGAGCGCAAATGCACTGTAATATAAGGTCCACAACAGTAGAGCTGCGGCCACCACATATCCCAGCAGGGCAGTGATGCGACCCGTTTCCCAAAAATCGAGCGTAAATTTCAGCGCCGCCAGCAGCAAGAAGCCCCCTAACGTATACATGCGCACCTCTTGGGCGTACCAGATACTGAAAGGATTGATGGCCATCAAAAATGCGGCCATCAGGCCGACCTGACGACCAAAATCCGCCAGCCTAAATATCCCACCAACGCGACGCTGACAACACCAAACCAAACAGATAAAAAGGCCAGGCTGTACTCGCTTCCGCCTGCGACCCCACGCCATACATGCAGAAGCGCGTAGTACAGGGGAGGATGGATATCGCGGGAGG